>CAZQDO010000086.1:12927-15268 GCA_964592085.1 uncultured Anaerolineae bacterium
GGGTATCCCATAGCCATGGGTGATATCGGCCAGGCGCTTCTGTCTGGGAAACACGTAGTGACGCATCATGTCGGGACGGATGAAGGTCCCCGTTTTGTAGCCCATGTCATCGCCGAGGAACGTGGCGCCCACATTCGGCATACCGGCGGCGACCTGGTAAACCTCCGCATAGATATCGCCGATCTTTTGGAACATGGCTTCCACCAAATCAGGCTGTTTGTAGAGAGACATCGCAAAAGGCTCAAAGCCCATCAACCACATCACCCATTCCAGGACGCCGTTGGTGGTGGCGATGATCTTCATCCCATCCGGAAGGTTCTTTCCGACGAACTCCAGGTCGGCGAAGTTGACCATGTCCAGCGTGGGCCACGGATAGCGCTCAAAATCCTCCAACGTTTCAATGGTGCCCCGATTCTCATCTACCCAGGTACGCTCCTCATGGGCTAACTGAGCGGTGTCTTGGGCACGCAAAACGTCTCTTGGGAAGGGCACACAAACGAAGACCCAGACAAAGTCCCATCCCAAGGTGTAGCAAAAACGAATTTGCCGAAGCAGCATGGCTTCCTGCTGCTCGCGGTTCGTTTGATCAAACGCGAGGGGCTTCTCTCCAAGCACCTCGCCAACGACCTCAGGATCCGCAAAAAGCTCAATGAATGGAACCCGATCCGGAATGCCATCTCGACGGAACACCTTCAATAGACGATTGAAATCAGGCTCATGGCCTGGCCATAAGGATGTTGCTTTACTCTGTGCCATTCTCCCTCTCCCTAGAGGATGGGTCTCTCTCCTGTGCCACGACCATTCGGCAATTGTTGACCAGAAACATCCCCCAGACCTGTGGTAGGACGAACACCAGACCCGAACTTAAATACAACATGGCTAACAGGAACAGCACACCCAGACTGAGCAGGCCAATGGTGTTCAAGAGATAACGACCAATCAGGACGAAACCATTTCGAAGCGCATGGATCAGTCGCATATCATGCAGCACGACCAATGGGGTCGCATAGAGATAGATCAACACGAGGATGAGAAAGACGAAGACATCGAGGATAAATGCAATCCAGACAAACAACGGCGCTGACGTCGAGAGCAGTGGCCAGGTCAACAGCCCTAGAATCAATGGGAAGTACAGCAACGCACCAAAGCCCACTCCCCTGGGCCAATATCGTGCAAAAGCACGCAGCATGACGACGATATGGGTTTTGACATCCCAGAGGACATCCCTGATCAGCGCCAACAGCGCCAGCCAGGCTGGGGGGATCGTCAACAGACCCAGGATGAAACCAGGCACGAAATGACCCTGAAGAAGAAACCACCCTGCTGGAAAAGAAATCAAGCTGAAGACGACCCCGGCCAGCAAGAGAAGTGGACCGTTGTACCAGATGGACAGCAGAGTCGAGCGCACATAGGTATCCGTAGTTGGAGGCTTCGCTCGGATAGTTTCCACACCCTTCCCCGGCAATCTTCTCTACCCCTTAAGCCCTGTAAGGGCAATCCCTCTCAACACATATCGCTGTGAGAACAGGAACACAATCAAAACCGGAAGGATGGAGAGCATGATCGCAGCAAGAACATGGGCAGGATTGACTTGTACGCCCAAGATACCCATCATCTGCACCAATCCAATGGGAAGGGTGAATTGATCCCGGGTTCTAAGGAAGAGCAATGGAGTGTAGAAGTTGTTCCAGGTTCCAAGAAATGTTAGAACACCTAGTGCAGACAAGCCAGGTCCAACGAGTGGCAGCAGAATGTTCCAATAGATACGGAAGAACCCCGCCCCGTCAATCTTCGCGGCGTCCATTGTTTCACCGGGCAAGGTCATGAAATACTGACGCAAAAGAAATATGCCGAAAACACTGGTAACAGCCGGCAAGATCAACGCGGCATGGGAGTCCATCAAGCCCAGTTTGGCAACGATGATGAACATAGGGATGATGGTCACTGATCCTGGGATCATCATGGATACCAACAAGAGGAAGAACAAGAAGTTCCTTCCAGGGAAACGAAGACGGGCAAAGGCGTAGGCAGCCATCGAACAGGTGACAAGCTGAGCAAAAGTTGTGATGATGGATACTTTTAGAGAGTTGAAAAACAGGAGCGGAAAACTAAATGACTCTAAGGTAAAGACAACCTTATAGTTTTCCCACTGCCACATGGTGGGCAAGAAAGGAGGTGGAAGCTCAAAAGAACCCGTCAGAGATGGGCGTAGCGATGTGGAAAACATCCACATGATGGGCATCAATTCGATGATGGCCATGAGAAAAAGGAAAAGATAGACCACGCCATCGGCACAGATCGCGCGCAAGCTTTTCTTCACGGTATCCATCATGCTCTACCC
>CAZQDO010000087.1:0-15222 GCA_964592085.1 uncultured Anaerolineae bacterium
GAGTTAATCATGGTGGCATACTCGACGTGGAGCAGCACGTCGCGGTAGAACTCGACGCCATACAGCATCTCCATGACCGTGCGCTTGTCCTGCACCGCTGGCTCCAGTTCCTTGCAGTGAGCTACGATCTCGCGGTCAGCCTCCACAGAATCGAGCTCCCGAACGCCGTCGTCGAAGATGAAGGCCCAGCGGGCGCCGACCACCTCAGTCCAGCAGCCAGGCTTGACGTGCGCCTGTGCCAGCTCAATGTAGCGGTTCACCTGCCCCCTGTCCATCGTGACGTACAGCGAGCCATCCCGCTCCTCGAAGGGGATGCCGGCTTCAGTCAATGCCCCGGCGAAGCCCGCTTTCATCGTGCCCTGCATAGCGAAGGACTTGGCGACGCCATCGGGCCGGTCAATGACCGGGATGATGGGCAGGCCGAACTTGAGGGCGAACTCGAAGTCCCGTTCGTCGTGAGAGGGAACGCCCATGATGGCTCCCGTCCCGTAGGTCATCATCACGTAGTCGGCGATCCAGATGGGGATGCGCTCGCCGTTGACCGGATTGATGGCGTAGGCGCCGATGAACACACCGGTCTTCTCCCGCTCGGTGCTCAGGCGGTCAATCTCGCTCTGGCGGGCGGCCTGGAACCTGTAGGCTTCAACTTCCTCCCGATGCTCCGGCGTGGTCAGCTTGTCCACCAGCGGGTGCTCCGGTGCCAGTACCATGAAGGTCGCACCCCACAGGGTATCGGGCCGGGTGGTGAAGACCACGATAGGGTCCTCCTGCTCCGACACGAAGGTCACGTTCGCCCCCTCGCTGCGGCCGATCCAGTTCTTCTGCATGGTGCAGATGCGCTCTGGCCAGTCTATCTGGGAGTAATCCAGCAGCTCATCCGCGTAGTCGGTGATGCGGAAGAACCACTGCTCCAGGTCTTTCTTGATAACTGGCGTGCCGCAGCGCTCGCAGTGCCGATCCTCCCCCCACACCTGCTCCCGGGCCAGAGTGGTGTTGCACTTGGGACACCAGTCCACGGGCGCCATTTTCTTGTAGGCCAGGCCCGCTTCGTAGAACTTGAGGAAGAACCACTCCGTCCATTGGTAGTAGCCGGGCAGGCAGGAGGCCGCCTCCCGATCCCAGGCCCACATGGCTCCCATAGAGCGGAGCTGGCGGCGCATGACTTCGATGCTATCCCAGGCCCATTTGAAGGGATGGATGCCGCGCTGGATGGCCGCGTTTTCGGCCGGTAGCCCGAAGGCGTCGAAGCCGATGGGGTAGAACACATTGTAGCCCTTCATGCGGATGTAGCGCGCGCGGGCATCTGAGGGAGCCATCACGTACCAGTGGCCGATGTGCAGATAGTTGGCCGACGGATAGGGCAGCATGGTCAGAAAGTAATACTTGGGCCGGGTCGGATCCTCCACCGTCCGGTAAAGCCCGTCCTCCTCCCATCGTTGCTGCCATTTGGATTCGATCTGTTGGGGAATGTATTTGTCAGTCATTGGTCCGCTCCTTTCCTAATTTAACAAAAGTCCCCTTCGCCTCAGGGACGAAGGGGACTTCTCCGTGGTACCACCCTGCTTGATGGTCTATAGCATATGGCCTATAGCGTATGGCTTATAGCATCGCTATCATCTGCTACAAGCTATCGGCCATACGCTATCTGCTATCTGCCGACTGGTGGAGCTGAGGGGACTCGAACCCCTGACCTTCTCAATGCCATTGAGACGCGCTCCCAACTGCGCTACAGCCCCACGCTATCCATCCGCTCTCCAGCGAGATAACGATCGCCACCCGGCAACGGCTACGCCGCTTCGCTTAACAAGTGCGCCGCTTCGCTTACAGTTCACCGTTGCAGCTCACAGGCGAGTTCAGCCTTTCCGCGCTCCCCATCGGCGCCCTGCCAGGTTCCCACCTTTGCCCGGCTCTCTGTAGGGATGGCCTACTGCTCCTGTTCACAGCCATTACTATCTGGTTTTCTCTACAGAATCCATCCAACACAACTGCCCCTGATTATACCACAAATCTGCGATTTCGTCTAATTTGATCCACGTTGCCGTTCAGTGATTGAGCTAGCTTGGCAGCGAGATTTGACAATTGCTGCATAACATGCTATACTCAGTATAGCATACTGAGTATGTATCTATAGGACACATTCTATGCTCAAATATCACCTACTGAGCCTTTTGGCCCAGCAACCACGACACGGCTATGAACTGAAGACGGCCTTCGAGGAGATCATGGGCGGCACCTGGAAGGTCAACATCGGCCAGGTCTACTCCACCCTGGGCCGGCTGGAGCGGGACGGGCTAGTGGAGAGCGAGGTGCTTCCTCAAGAAGCGCGCCTCGACAAGAGGGTTTACACCCTGACAGAGAAGGGCCGGCAGGAGACGATCAATTGGGTCTTTGGGCCACCCAAGGTCCAGCCCCTCAAGGACGAGTTCCTGCACAAGCTCCTGGTACACCAGCGGATGGGCCTTGGTGACCTGCGGGCTTTCCTCTGGGAGCAGCGCAAGGAGGTTCTCCAGGTGCTCAAGGACCTGAGTGAACTCGGCGCCGATCTCACCCTCGATCCCCTCACGACTCTGGTGGTGAAGAAGGCGCTTCGCTATGCCGAAGCGGACCTGAAGTGGCTGGATGACTGCGAGGAGGTGCTGACAGATGGCACATAATCAACGGCTATCAAGAAAAAGACTGTCCTTCTACCTCAAGTACGCCCTGCGCTCGTTGCGGCGCGAGAGGCAGCGTTCCCTCTTCGCCGCCTTCTGCGTGGCTGTGGGCGTGGGCGCGGTGGTGGCCATGCAAAGCCTGGGCCTGGTGGTCACCGATGCCCTGAGCGAGAACGTGAAGGCCATCGTCGGAGGAGACATCATGCTGTCGCCGCGCCTGGCGCCCTACGACGACGAGGCGCTGGCGGCCTTCGCCCGCCTGAAGGATGAGGGGAGAATCGAGGACTACACCGTCGCCATTGAGGCGAACAACGACGAGATCAAGAAGCGAGAGGCAGGCTACAGCCGGATAGACATCCCTCGCCGCTGGTTCGTTGACCCCCAGACCTATCCCCTCTACGGCCAGCTCAAGACCAGCCACCCGAAGGGCGTCCCCCTCGATCGGTTGCTGGTCGAGCCCTACGACGTCGTCGTCAGTGACAACGTTTACGACATCCTGGATTTGGCGCTGGGCGATGAGGTCGTCTTCTTCGACAGCCCCGTGACGCAGCCCTTCACGGTGAAAGGTGTCGTCCCAGCCACCATTGGGGACGTAGATGCGCAGTTGTCTGGCTTCGTCATCCTGCGCTACGAGCGGGCGGCGGAGATGCTCGATCCCCTGAAGCGCTGGGGCGTCAACAAGGTCTACGTGAAGACGGCCAGTGACGAGCAAGCTCAGGCCGTTCTGCCCCACGTGCGAGACATCGTGCCCTTCACCCAGGTGATCACCGCCGCCGAGAGGGCACAGGGGCTTGAGGAAGAAGCCAGGTCGGTCAGGCGGCTGATCCTGATGGCCGGGTTGCTCTCCCTGCTCATCGGCGGCGTTGGGGTAGCCAATACCACGCTGGTGATGGCCCGACGGCGCCTCAGGGAGATGGCCATCCTCAAGAGCCTGGGACTGAAGGGGCGGCAGGTGGTGGGTCTCTTCCTGGCGGAATCGGGCGCGTTGGGACTGCTGGGCAGCCTGGCAGGGGTGTTGTTGGGGCTCACTGCCGGCTCCGGGGCCACGGGGCTGGCTGAGAGATTCCTGGGCCTGGGCCTGAGGTGGCGCGTCTATCCTCTCCCTGTCCTCAGCGGCTTGCTCGTCGGCCTGGTCACCACGGTCGTCTTCGGCTTCATGCCCGCCCTGGCTGTCAGCAGGATTCGCCCTGCGCTGGTCCTGCGGCGGGAGAAGGGAGCGCTCCCCCGCCTGGGCCGCCTGAGCACGGGGCTGGTCATCTTCCTGCTCGCCGGGGCCATGGCCCTGCTGGCCGGCCTGCTGGTGGGTGATCTGCTGTTGGGCCTGAGCCTGGTTTATGGCACGCTGGTCGCCCTGGCATTCCTCACCTCCCTGCTATGGGTTCTCGTCCGTCTGATGGCCCGGCTGCCCAGCATGGGCCGGGTCAATCTGAAGCTGGCCCTGCGGGGGCTCACCCGCCAACGGGGGCGCACGGCCACGACGCTCCTGGCCCTCAGCGTGGGCATCTTTGTCGTGAGCCTTATCACCGTCCTGGCGGACAGCGTCAACACGATGATCCAGGTCGAGCAGATGCAGAAGCAGGGAGCCAACGTCATGGTAGCTGTTCCCCGCGGTCACGATGCGGCGCAGGTGCAGCAGGCCATTGAGGCGGCGCCGGGGTTTCAGAGGATCTCCCCTCCTCGCCGCGTGGTGGCTATGCAGTTGATGGCCATCAACAACGACGCCGACTATCTGGAGAAGCACCTGCAAGCGGCGCTGGAGCCGGGAGGAGACCCCTACGTCTTCCCCTTCACCTCCAGCATCAACGGGTGGCGATTGGCAGAGGACCTTCCCGAGGTGGAGATCCGCGAGGGCCGGAACCTCACCGCAGCCGACGAGGGGAAGGACGTGGTGCTCGTCAACGGCCGCGTGGCCGATACCCTGGAGATCGGAGCAGGCGACGTGCTGAACGTCGAGATCAACGAGATACCGCTGGATCTGACGGTCATCGGCGTGCAAGGGTTGACCTCATTCGGTCTTGTTGTGCAGGATTGGATCATCACCTCCGACCGCACCCTGGACCGGGTCGCGCCCCGCACGGAGTCCAGCTCATTCAGCGCCCAGTTTCCGGTTCAGTTCGCCGAAGGAGAGGTTGAGGCCGCCGTGCGCCAACTGCGCCGCCAACTGCCCGGTGTGCTCATAATCAACTTCTATGCCCTGGTCGGTGATGCCTTCAGCCGAGTCATCAACCAGTACGCGCTCTTCCCCATCGCCCTGGCCGCGCTCTCCCTCTTCGCAGGAGCGGCCATCATCGCCAACAGCGTGGGGCTGGCCGTGCTGGAGCGGCGGCGGGAGATGGGCATCATGAAGGCCGTGGGGGCCAAGAGCCGGCGGGTGCTGTGGCTGATGCTGCTGGAGAACGGGCTGGTGGGCCTGGTGGGTGGAGGCATCGGGATCGGGTTGGCTGTGGCCGGCGCCCTGGCGATGAGCCGACTGGCCTTCGAGCAGCCCGCTCGCCTCAACTGGCTGACCATCGCTGGCCTGTTGGCCCTCGCCGTGGCCATTCCCCTGGGAGCCACCCTGGTCTCAGGCTGGGGGGCTGTCCGGGAGAAGCCGCTGGTGGTATTGAGGTATGAGTAACGGAGGGAGGTAAAATGTCCATCGTGCAAATAACAGGACTCAAGAAGGACCTGGCGACGGGGCAGGCCATCGTCCACGCCCTGCGGGGGGTGGCCCTGAAGGTGGAGGAGGGGGAGTACCTGGCGGTCGTGGGGCCGTCGGGGAGCGGCAAGACGACGCTGCTGGGCCTCATCGGCGGGCTGGACGCGCCGACGGAGGGGCGGGTGGTGGTGACCGGTGTGGACATCACCGAGCTGGGCGAGGACCGGCTGGCGGAGATCCGCAACGCGGCCGTGGGCTTCGTCTTCCAGTTCTTCAACCTCATTCCCACCCTTACCGCCCTGGAGAACGTGGAGCTGCCGGTGCAATTCGCCGCTCACACCAGATTCAACCCCAGCCAGCGGGCGAGGGAGCTGCTGGAGCTGGTGGGATTAGGCGACCGGCTGCACCACCGGCCGCCGGAGCTATCGGGGGGGGAGCAGCAGCGGACGGCCATCGCCCGCGCCCTGGCCAATGCTCCGGCCTTGCTCCTGGTTGACGAGCCCACGGGCAACCTGGATTCGGCCACGGGCGAGGAGGTGCTGCGCCTCCTGCGGCGCCTGTGCGACGAGAGCGGCCAGACGGTGATCATGGTCACCCATGATCCCAGGGTGGCCACCTACGCCGACCGCGTTGCCTTCCTGCAGGATGGCCGCATCGTGGAAGAGGCCAGGCTAGAGCGGGGGAGGGATGCCAGGATGATCCTGGCCCGGCTGGCGGAGCCTGATCTATAAATAGACTTCGGAAGTCTTGCTGAAGACTTCCGAAGTCTGGTCACGATCTACTGCTAAGCTCTGCACCAAAAGCTAGCCCATCTCGACGCCAAGCTGGGCCATCAGGCCCATGTTGTCCACTTCGCCCCACTCTTCCACGATCTTGCCGCCTACGATGTGGAGGATGCTCATCCCCGTTATCGCCACCTTATTACCCGTAGGGGGAATTCCCCAGAACTCGCCTGTGTGGGTGCCGCGCCAGGTCCAGCGAACGGCGACCTTGTCTCCCTCCGTAACCACATCATCAACGGTGACGTGAATGTCGGCGAAGGGGGTGAGCCAATCGGTTGCGGTCTGCTTGAAGCCCTCCAGGTCGGGCGTCGCTTCGGTGCCCGGGTAGTGATAGGTGAAGTTAGCGGCGTAAAGCTCATCCATTGCAGCTTGGTCCGCTTTGCTCCAGACCTCGTCAATCCAGCGGCGGACGATGGCCTTGATTTCTTCTGTTGACATCGAAAAGCTCCTTTCGATTCGATTTGTGGAAACGAGCCGCGTAAATTCATCAGGATCAACTACTTCGTCGCCAATCACCCCCTTTCCGACTTGCAGGCTACCACCGTTTCGCCCAGCTTGCAGGCCATCTAAGACATCCACAAAAGCGGACGCAACCCCCGAAGAGAAGAGCCCACTCCGGCAAGAGCTACTGAGCCGACGGGTCCATCTCTATGAGGCCAAAGACGAATCCTCCAGCATCGGCGCAGTATGCTGAATAACCCACCCCCGGAACAGCCTGCTTCGGCATCACCACCTTCCCGCCCGCGTTCACGATCTTCTCGATGAACTCGTCAACAGAGGGAACGTCAATGATGTTGTAGGTGGTCGCCCCATTGGTGCGCCGCGCGATGGCGCCATCAATACCCGGCTGACCCTCCTCGCCCGTCGTGACGAGCCAGTAGTCAACCGGGCCTTCCCATTTGGTGATCTTCCAGCCGAACACCTCCTGGTAGAACTTCACTGCCTGCTCTGGATCATCCACGTAGAACTCGAAGTGAACAACTCTCGGCATAGCCAACCTCCTTTTTTAGTTTTCTTTCAGCCGAATCGCTCAATCCCAAACGGGCTGATGTCCATAGTTGAAGCGTACCCATTGCCGATGTATTCGGCCACGAGCTGGCCGGCCATGGGCGCCTGGATGATGCCCATTCCCCCCCATCCACAATTGAGGACGAAGCCATCAACCAATGGCACCGGCCCCAGTATCGGGAGATCATCAGGAGTCAGAGGCCGAACCCCCACCCAGGCCGTCAACATGGAGGCCCTCTCCAACACTGGCACACGATGCACCGCTGCATCCAGCATCTCATTGATCATTTCATAGTTGATTTGTATGTCCAGGTCCTCAGTGGGTAGCTTCCCCCTGCCCATCAAAAAGCCCACACCTTCAGGACGATAGTACCAGCCTGCTGTTACGTCCTTGACAAAAGGTCTGGTAGATGGGATGTCGGGAAAAGGGCCGGTGATCAAGACGCTTCTGGCACAATTGGCTATTGGGATCTCGACACCAACCCACCGCCCTATCTCAATCGCCCAGGGCCCGCCAGCATTCACCACCAGCCTGGTTGCCACAAAACCCTGGTCGGTATCAACGCCTTCCACCTGCCCATTGCGAACCTGGATGCCTGTTGCCCGCACCCCTTGATACAGCTTCACGCCCCTCTCCACCGCCCTTTTCATGTAGCCCCACATGATCATGTGAGGATCGAAAGGGCCGTCGTCTGGCCCCCAGGTGCCAACGACCAGGTCTTCGGTGTTTATCTCCGGATACCGCCGTTTGATTTCGCCTGGAGAAAGTACGTCCGTTCTGATGTCGAGGGACTGCAACAATTCTGCGCTTGCGAGCAGATGCTCAGAGCTTGCCCGGGTGGCAAGCGACAGCCATCCTGTTCTCTTGAAGTCTATGGGAACACCAAGCTCTTCACCGAATTGCATGTACCTGGCGTACGAATACTTGGCCATGTGCACTGTCAGCTCATCGTGGCAAAACTGCAAGCTCAGCATGGAGGCAGACTTGCTGGATGAGCCACTGCCCACCTGATCCATTTCCACAACTGCCACATCCGTAATGCCCATCTGGGCAAGATGATAGGCCGTGCTGCACCCAATAACGCCCGCTCCGATGATCACTACGTCTGCCGTGGATTGCAATGTCATGCCGCCAGAAACCCCCCATCTACTGGTATCGCCGCGCCATGCACGTAGCTGGCAAGATCACTGGCCAGAACCAGCGCCATACACGCCACCTCGTCTGGCTGTCCCAGCCGGCCTATGGGTAGCCGCCACTTGAATTCGATGCCCGTCTTGATGAGACCAAAGTCGAAGCGAAATATCCCCTGAGCAGCCTTACTCTTTGTCCCAGGGGTAATGATCCCCCCAGGCACTATGGCGTTTATTCTGAAGCCGTGCTTGCCGTGTTCCTTGGCCAGGGCTCTGGTCAGGGCAATGACCCCGGCCTTGCTCATGCTGTAGTGAGCTAGGTCCTCCTTGAATGCCACGAGTGCCTCTATAGACCCCACGTTGACGATCACGCCCCCCAGTTTCAGCCGTCTACTGATCATGTTCTGGCACATCCAGTAGACCGAATCCAGATTGGTCTCGATGACCCGTTTGTAGAAGGACTCGTCAACGTCCAAGAACTCCTTGAAAGGATAGATACCGGCATTATTCACCAGGATGTCCGGCCCGTCCCCGCTCAACTCCTCCCAAAGCCTGTCTATCTCTTCCTGCTTCGATATATCCGTCTCGTGAATGTTGATTTCGGTCCCGAACGGCTCTAGCTCCTTCTTCGTGGCTGCCAGCCTTTCGTCGTCAATATCCACCAGCTCTAAATCGGCCCCTGCTTCTGCAAACCGGCAGGCGATGGCCTTACCAATGCCAGCCGCCGCGCCGGTGATCAAGGCTCGTTTTCCCGTCAGGGATATTAGATCGGGTAACGCTTTCAACGTTGCATTACTCCCCTATGATCTTGACCAGGACGCGCTTCCTACGACGCCCATCGAACTCGCCGTAGAAAATCTGCTCCCAGGGGCCAAAGTCCAGACGGCCATTGGTGACCGCCACCACCACCTCGCGGCCCATGATCTGTCTCTTCAGGTGGGCGTCGCCGTTGTCCTCGCCGGTGCGGTTGTGGCGATAGTGGCTGACAGGCTCGTGGGGGGCCAGCTCCTCCAGCCAATCGTCGTAGTCCTGATGCAGGCCGCGCTCATCATCGTTGATGAAGACCGAAGCCGTGATGTGCATGGCGTTCACCAGGGCCAGCCCTTCTTTGATGCCGCTTTCGCGCAAACACTCGTCAATCTGGCGCGTGATGTTGATGAAGGCCCGGCGGCTGGGAACGTTGAACCATAGCTCTTTTCGATAGCTCTTCATAAGACTAATGTCCTCCCTTTTTCGCTACTTCAATTTGCCCGTTGCTTCCAACGATTGCAGTATCCTGGGGTCGGACCTGGGGTCCTCTCCCCCAAACGCTGCCGGCGTTGGATAGCCGAGTCCGATTTTGATGACGTGCTCGTCTCTATCAAAAGGTTGTAAGATGATGACGCCATCAAACATCAAAGAAGAGACTGGCGTCCAGAATGCACCAGCGTAAACCGGATCACGACCAACGCAGACGACAAAAGGCATCCCGTCTACTCTGACGGGCAAGGAGTAAAGCTGTTGGATTCTCTCGTAGGCCTCGGCAGTCACTTCAATCTCATGCGTGTTCTTCGAGTAGGTGATAATATCATCAACGGACAGAGTGGGTTCTTCCTGAAGCCTCAGGTCATTGAGATCAACTATGGATAGCTCACTGGACGGTATCTCGTTGGCAAGCAAATATATGGAGAAGCCATCAGCTTTTGAAGGCGTACATCCCACCAGAATGAGCGCTAGAAGTATGACGGACAGATGGCGTATTCCCATTGGAATCAACTCCTCTATAACATGTCTTCCACTTCGGCAAGGACTGCCTCGAACCAATCCCGGTGCTCGTCGCGGGGAAAGAACGTGATGGCGCTGCCGATAGCACCCGCCACCATGTCATTCTTCACTTCCTCAATGTCAATCTCCAGGATAGCAGAGTGGTCATTGGCCTTCATCCGCTCCCTGACCACTCTGGCTTGTCCTCGGATGCTCACCGCGATGCTGGGCGGGGCCACCAGGGCCACCATCACCCGCCCGTCGCGGCAGAGATTGGCGTAGGTGTCGTGGTGGTGCAAGGAGATCATCCGCAGCAGCCGGGGCGTGACCGCCCGCACACTGCCAAAGGGGGCGGCGTGGGGAGCTCCATCCGCGTCCACAGTGGCCACGATGGTCACGGGATTGATCTCCCGATTGGGCTTGCGCAACGCCTCGAACACCTCTGGAGGAAGCTCAGGCGCTCTGCGCTAGCGTTCTTTCACCTGGGACTCCTCTCGATTCGCCATGATTCTGCCTCCCCTTATTATACGAATAGAGGCTCATAAGCCCCAGCGGTGGCGATCAGCGCTTCCTGCTCACTTTCGCTCATGGCAGTGTAGTTCTCGCAAGCTCGGAGCACAAGCGGCAGCACACGGGTGTCGCCGGCGGTGCACAGTCCAGTTACGTCTTGCGACAGAACGAAGTTCACCGCCTGCTGGATGTGTTCCGCATCGGTGAAGGGCTGGTACCAGGTAGTATGCGTCTTGGTCTGCTCGCCCCACGGCCCTCTGGTGATGGATTTGATGATCATCGTGCCCACATCCCTGGCGCGGCACTGCCGAAGCAGTTCCTCTGAGTTCTGCCGATAGGTGGGATTGGCATACTGGACGAAGTTGAGGGGAAACAGCACCGAGTCGAAGTCGAAGCGGCGCAGCGCTTCGATGAAGATTGCTGGAGAATCCACGCCATGGCCCGTAATGCCGATGTAGCGAGTTAGTTCCGCATCCCTTGCCTCTATGGCCGCTTCAAGCGCACCGCCGGGACGAGTGACCTCATCCAGTTCTTCAAAGCTGGTGATGGCATGAAGCTGGTACAGGTCGAAGTGGTCAACCTGCAAACGCTCAAGCGATTGGCGCAGTTCCAGAGCAGCGCCAGCTTGGCTGCGTTCCGTCGTTTTGCAGCCCACGAAGAAGCGATCACGCTCCCGGGCCAGCCAGGGGCCTACGCGCTTTTCGGCGATGCCGTAAGAGGGCGCCACGTCTATGTGGTTGACGCCGGCGGCGATCACCTGCTCCATGACTCTATCGGCCTCAGCCTGATCCACTTCCCACAAGGCCGCGGCGCCAAATATAGCTACTGTACTTTCATGGCCAGTACGGCCAAAACGTCGCGTTTCCACTTTTCGCCTCCTTGGTCAATGATCTACATCCCGCTCCCCGTGGACTCAGGCAACTCTCTCGTCCACGTGGCGGATCTGCGAATAGCAGACGGGCTGAAAGTGTCTCAGCCAGAAACGGGACCCGGAGATGTTCTGGGGCTCGAAATCCACCGCGCACCTTTCATGGCCGACCGAACGGGCCCAGACCAGCGAGTGGTTGAGCAGGGCTGTTGCGATGCCCTCGTTTCGCTGGCTCTCCCTGGTGAAGGCACTGGTAATGCTGACGGTCTTTTCGTCGCGGACGATGTAGCAGGCCGTTGGATTGGAAGGCTCGAGGCCCATGCAGGCCACGACCTCTCCGTCACGGTATGCCAGCCACAATGCGTTGGCCGAATTGGCCAGCCATTGCTCGTAGAATTCGCTTCCATGTTCGTCCACGAGGAAAACGGGGGCTGCGGCCAGGTGGCGATGCAGCGCCTGATCCAACGTCACTGCCTGTTCGATGTGCTCCAATCCAGCATGGCGGATGACGACATCGGCCATGCCTCCCTGCACAGGCATGAGGTCACGTATGGCGTCTACTGAGGTCAACCCAAAGCCCAGCCAATGCCAGGCATCTATCGCCTCTCGGTCGTGGGCCAGGAGTGTGGTTACATGAGTAAAACACCCATCGGCAACCCACCCAGCCGAAAGACGGGCATACATCTCCCGATAGACCTCTCGGCTGTCCCCCGCCTGGGCAGCGTTGGCCCATTCCGGGCTGTAGGCGCTGCGTTTCCCTCTGAACGTGGGGAGCACCATCCCCAGGAGGAAACCAACCAGTCGGCCATCACGCACGGCCACAACACCTGGGGCCTGCCCAGCCAGGTCCCGTAACAGCGGCAGTATCGAGCTGATGTCCTCATAGCGGGACGGCAACGACGGCGCACCTTCACGCAACGCCCGATAGCGGGCCGTCACCATGGCGGCGGCGTCTTCGAGATGTCCATCCCGCAGCGGGACTATCTCAAGTGACATCATTTTCCCCCCTCCACGCTCTTCCCAGAGTATAACACGTTTTGGCCAGTTTAGCAACCAGAAGTGACGACGCGCGCTTGACCCTGGTGGCTTTTTAGAATATACTATTCGGAGACCCAGTAGATGGAAGATCACTAGCAGAGGCGGCTCCCATGCCGCCGGTCCGCGGGCGTGGGAGCCCGCTCTGCTCAAAACTTGGATCTACTGAGACTGGATGATTATGGACATTGGTTTCTTTCTTAGAGGACTTGCCATTGGCTTCTCCATCGCCGCGCCTGTGGGGCCCATCGGCGTGCTGTGCATACGCCGCACGTTGGCCGACGGGCGCGCAGCGGGCCTCATCTCCGGACTGGGGGCCGCCACCGCCGACGCTATGTACGGCTGCGTGGCCGGATTCGGGCTGACCTTCATCTCCAGCACGCTGATCCGCCAACAGGTGTGGCTACGCATTATCGGCGGCGCGTTCCTCTGCTATCTGGGCCTCAAGACACTCCTGGCCAGGCCGGCCGAAGAAGCGGCCCCCGCTGGCGCGAATAGCCTCATCGGGGCCTATGCCTCAACGTTCTTCCTGACCCTAACGAACCCGATGACCATTCTCTCTTTTGCGGCCATCTTTGCCGGATTGGGGGGAGCAAGTGGGGACTATGTTTCCGCGGTGGTATTGGTGTTGGGTGTATTCACCGGTTCGGCTCTGTGGTGGCTTACCCTGAGCACTGGCGTCAGCTTGTTTCGGACCAGGTTCACCCCTCACGGGCTGCGGTGGGTCAACAGAGTCTCAGGCCTGGTCATCACCGCGTTCGGCCTGCTTGCCCTGCTGAGTGTGACATGACACATCCCATCGTCCTCTCGCACATCCAAACACAGCCCATCCTGCAAGCTCGAGGGGCTGGCCTGCATTGCATGGAAGTCTCGCCCGACCTGGGGCTCACGATGGCTGAGGTGATCATCGAACCAGACGGGGTGCGTTTTCCCAACGCCGAGTGGCTGCGTTGGGAAATCATCGAAGAAATCACGGCATCCGAGAACAACTGCTTCGTCATCGAAGACGGCGAGCCGCGCAAGGTCCAGCTCTTTTCCGACCTCACCAACCGGCTCTACAGCCTGATGCCTACGCCCGCTGCACCCACCATGCTGATCTCCGGCATCCCCATGCACCGCATCAAGGGCACCGATCCGTACTACGACACCCTGGAGAAGATCAAAACCGTCAAGCCTGTGGTGGGGCACGTCCTGGACACGGCCACCGGTCTAGGCTACACCGCCATCGAAGCGGCCAAAACCGCCGACTTCGTGGTCACCATCGAGCTGGACCCGGCCGCGCTGGACATCGCCCGGCGCAATCCCTGGTCCCAGGCCCTTTTCGACAACCCGAAGATCACCCAGCGCATTGGTGATAGCTACGATGTGATAGAAGAACTCGACGACCAGACATTCGCCCGCATCATCCACGACCCGCCGGCCTTCAGTCTGGCCGGCCATCTCTACTCTGGCGAATTCTACGCTGAGCTACACCGCGTGCTGCGACGCGGCGGCCGCCTGTTTCATTACGTGGGCAATCCAGAGAGCAAGTCGGGCGGCAACATCACCCGCGGGGTGACGCGGCGTCTTCAGGAAGCCGGCTTCTCGCGCGTCGCCCGCCGGCCTCGCGCCTTTGGCGTGGTGGCGTTTAAGTAAGCAATCAGCTTGGCCAACGTCATCCCCAGGATCATCAACGCCCACCGACTTGCGGACGATGATGGGTCTGCCGGAGCCATACGCATTTGACCATTTGACTATGAAGCAGAACATGGAGGAACAAGACAGCTTTAGAGACCCGCTCACGGGCGTCTATTCGCGAGCGTCGTTCAGCGACCGGCTGCACGAGGAGGTTGAGCGTGCCTGCCGATATGAGCATCCTTTCTCCCTCCTGCTCATAGACCTCGATCATTTCAAAAGCGTCAACGACGCCTTCGGCCACGCCCGTGGCGATCAAGTCCTGGCCGAGCTCGCCCAACGCCTGCGCTCCCTGACCCGTACCTCCGACATCATCTTCCGCTACGGCGGAGACGAGTTCGTCATCCTCCTCCCTCACGCCAACAAGCCCCATGCTGAGGCCATGGCCCAACGCATTCTCGATGGTATCCGCTCCACCCCCTTCCCGGGTGAGCCGCCCCTTTCCCTCTCTATCAGCATCGGCGTCGCAAGCTTCCCAGACGACGGGCGAACCTCTGAAACCCTCTTTGAGGTTGCCGATCTGCGTCACTATGAAGCCAAACGCGCCGGACGGGGCCGCGTCGTCAGCGAAGGCCCTGTCCAGCTAGAGAAGTCACTGTTCGAAGACCCCCTGCGCCTGATCGAGCGCGACCAGGCTCTGGAGACACTGCACCACTTCCTGGGGTTCCTTCCCGCCCAGAAGCACGGTGTACTCCAGATCATTGGCTCAGAAGGCTCCGGCAAATCTCGCTTCCTGGCCGAGGTCCGGAAGGTTGCCAAGCTACACGGTTACGCTGTGCTCTCCCTGCACGGCACCCCAGCTCTGAGAACTCGCGTCTTCGGCGCTCTGGCCGAGGCCCGGCAAGACTGGGAGAGTCTGCCCCTCCCGTCAGCAGGCGTAGCTCAGTTCGTGACCGCCTTGAGACAATCCCTGGTGGACAAAGGCCAGGTTGGCCTGCTGATCGCTATTGACGACCTGCCCGCTGTGGATCGGGCCTCTCTGGACTTCGTACGCGAGTTGCTGTTGTCCGAGGAACCGTACTCTCTGGCCCTGGCCTACACGGCCCGGAGCGCAAGTCCCCATAGAGATCTGTACCTGAAAGCGCCATTCAGAGAAACGGTCGAATTGGCCCCGCTGTCTTTGGCTGGCGTGCGCATCTGGATGCGCCATAGCCTGCAATGGGAAGCTCCCCAACCTTTCCT
>CAZQDO010000088.1:0-2988 GCA_964592085.1 uncultured Anaerolineae bacterium
TTGGAGCTGCGCTAGCGCTTATCGCCATCCTGATTTCAGTCCGGGTGTATCGTCGTAGCCGACAAAGGAAGGCGCTTGCTTGTGATTTTGACCCCGTAGTGTCCCCAATCGAAATAAAGGCTGGAACAGCACTTGAGGGAGACATTGAGATTCGCTACAAGGGGCGAGAAGTTGGAAACCTCTTCCTGGTGCGTGCCAGACTCAAAAACACCGGGACTTTGCCAATTCGTGGATCGGATGTTGTTCAGCCGGTGATGTTTGTCTTTGAAGCCGAGACGGAGCTTCTGCGTGAGCCACAGGTTGTGCATAGAAAACCTGAGAACCTACAGATCGCATGGCATTGGCCTGAACAAGACGCGGACCTCAAGCGGAATGCAGTTGAGCTGGGTCTGGAACTGCTGAACCCAGGTGAGGAATTGACGGCACAGTTTATTTGTACGGGAGAGGGTGGAACTCCTACGGTGACAGCAAGAATAGAGGGCATCACAGAGATAGAATTGCTTGACCCCAAGGAGATGGACTTCCGACGAGAGGCGTCGTTGGGCCTATCACTGATAGCTGGCGGCGTTATGTCGGTTCTGGTTGTCTTGTTGGCGGTAAGAACAATTGCAGTAATTGAGTCTGCGGTTCAAGTCCTGAGACCTGGCTCCGATGCGATAAGGTATTTCGCCGGTGCATTGATGTTGATTGCAGTATTGCTATGGTCCTGGCTGACATTGATATCCCCAATAGGCAGACTGATAGTGTATCGCTGGCGTAAGAGAAGAGGCTAGGTCAACGAGGACATCTCCCTCCTTGACACCCCACCCTCTTGAAGTCCAAAAGGCTTTCCAGTTCTTGCTAGCCACCGCCATGCACGAGGTTGGCAAGTTTGAGCTGCGGAACGTTGCAGAGGTTGACGGGCGATGAATCTTTTTGAACACGGTCGTCTGAACCCAATCAGCCAGGAGGCGCCTCAAATGACACAAATGACGTCCAAAGAACGAGTACGAACAACCTTTGCCCACCGGGAACCGGATCGGGTGCCCAAGTTTGAGATTTACATCGCCAATAGGCCCCTGGCGGCTGTTCTGGAAAAGCCCCCGACAGACGAAGCGGCTAAATTCCGTCGGGATATTCAGCGCATCCGCGATGGCGATCGCGACGGCGTGGTGCGGGATCACATCCGCGACGTTTTGGAAGCTCATCACCGGCTGGGCTTTGACCTGATAGACGTGCTCCCCAGCTATGGAGCCGAACCGTTGCTGCCGGAAGAGATCGCCCCCAACACCTGGCGCTACGACGATCCAGGAGGATTCTGGGAGGTGGTGCGCTGGGATAAGGGGCCGGATGTGTTTTTCGGTGTGGATAGCAACGTCAAGCGAGAGGGCATAGAGGGGTTCAGGCGTCTCGTGGAGTATCTGGAGTCGCTGCCTGCCGACCCCGACCTCCGCGTGTTCGACCCGCTGGTCTACGTGACCGAGCACGAGAGCGAGATGTTCATTCTGGGCGATGCCGATGTCACCTGTCCGACCCTGACCCCGTGGGTGACGACCTACCTCGAAGCCCTCATCCTGGCTCCGGACCTGGTGGAGCGCTACATGGACGTAACGATGGAGAAGGAGCTAAAGGGGTTGCGCTATCAGCTCAGCCTGGGGGTAGATGGCGTCATCGGGCGCAACGATTGGTATGGCAAGAACGGCCCGTTCATGTCGCCCAAGCATTTCCGCCGCTTCATCATGCCCTATCTCAAGATGATCGTGGATGAGTGCCACCAGCATGGCGTGCCCTTTATCGAGCATTTGGACGGCAATACCATGCTCACAGCCAACGAGTTATGGGTGGAGTTGGGTATTGATGGTTATCACGCCATTGAAGGCACGGCGGGCATGGACATCGGCGAGATGAAGGCCCAATATGGCCATGACCTGATCCTGTTGGGAAATATGGACTGTGGCCAGACTTTGACCTTTGGCACGGAGGAAGACATTGTCGAGGAGGTGAAGCAGATCTTGCGTGTCGCTGCCCCTGGGGGTGGTTACGTCTTTGCTTCCAGCAATTCCTTTCACGGTCACGTGCCTGTGGAAAACATTTGGACGCTGGTCAATGCAGTCAAGGAGTTTGGAACCTATCCCATCGTCCTTTGACCCCACAGGTCGTTCACAGACCGGCGGCATCCAACAGCGCAGGGATCTTGTTTTCCCAGTTGATGGTCATGACGTGCACACCGGCACAGAGGTCTCGCAGTGCTTTCAGCGTATCAACGGCCATCTCCAGGCTTTTCGCCACCGGATCGCCCGCATCTTCCAGCTCTTGAATGACCCATGAGGGCACCACGACCTCCGGCACGTGCTCGTTCATGTAGCGGGCCATCCGCGCCGATTTGAGCAGGAACACCCCTGCCAGGACAGGGACACGAATGTGTTGTGCCCGTTCCATGAAGCAGGCAAAGGCTTCCAGGTCATAGACCGGCTGGGTCTGGAAGAAGTCGGCGCCCGCTTCTGCTTTGGCCTCCATCTCTTCGACCTCTTTCTCCATGGCAGGAGCGTTGGGATCCACCGACGCCCCCAGGCAAAAACGCGGGCTGCCCCGCAGGGCGTGCCCGGCCATGTCTACCCCCCGTTCCAACCCCCGCGCCGCAGCCAGAAGGCGCGAGGTGTCCAGATCAAACACTCCTTTTGCCCCTGGATGATCGCTGAGAGCCACGTCGTCGCCCCCCAGAACGAGAACGTTCTCAATACCCAGCACGGCAGCCCCCAGCAGATCGGATTGCAGGGCCAACCGATTGCGGTCGCGGCACGTCATCTGCAGGATGGGCTCGAAACCGTCTTCCAGCAGAATGTGACACACGGGCAACGAACCCAGTCGCATGACCGCGCTGGGCATCTCCGGCGCGTTGACACCGTCCACGCGGCCTCGCACGCCTTCCAGAGCGCGCAACATGCGGGCCAGATCCGTGCCTTTGGGCGGCATCACGTCCATCGTCACCACAAACTTGCCCGACCGCAA
>CAZQDO010000088.1:3088-15205 GCA_964592085.1 uncultured Anaerolineae bacterium
CCGTGCCTTTGGGCGGCATCACGTCCATCGTCACCACAAACTTGCCCGACCGCAACGCCTCACGAAAGCTCATGTCATCCTCCTCCTTACCCTCCCCAGGGTGCTAGATTATGCCAACTGTTTCGACCGGTAGGCGGCGATGTATTCCAGGCCATGAGCGTCGTGGCCCAACAGCGCGCGGCTAGCCTTTAACGTGGCCATCAGTCGGCAATCCAAAGGGTCCAAAAAGATGGCGTCCACACCGGCCTGGAGCAACAGAGACAAGAAAGTGCGGTTCAGCAATCGCCGGGCCGGTAGACCAAAAGAGATGCCGCTCAAACAAATGACCGTCTTTACGCCGGGCAGGGCGGAATGCAGCGTTTGCAGAGTTTTCAGACTGACCAGCGCTGCTTCAGGCTTTACGCTGATTGGCTCTATCAGAGCGTCAAGGTAGAGTTTGTCCAGAGGTATTCCCCGACGCTCTACTTCGTCTGCGAGGCGCTTTGCCACTTCCATGCGCCCGGCCGCAGTGGGTGGAACACCGTGCTCATCCATGCACAGGCCGACGACCCAACACCCATATTCGGACACTGCCGGCAGAAGCCCCTCCAGCCGCGCCTTCTCCAGAGTGATCGAGTTAGCCCAGGCCTGCTCCCTGTTGCGGCAAACCTCTAACCCAAGTTGCACGGTTCGTGGGTCGGCGCTATCTATGGCCAGGGGGAGGCTCACCACTTCCTGTATCAGGGACACGGCCCAGCGCATGGCATCTGGCTCTGTGCCGGGTTGGCTGCCTACGTTGACGTCAATGACATCCACGCCTGCCTTGGCCTGAGCTACAGCCAGGTTGCCAATGAATTCGGCGTCGCGCTCTTCCACAGCATGGCGCACACGGGGGTTGACGGTGTTGATCTTCTCTCCGATGATAAGCATAACCACCTCGCAAATCTGGCGCTTGAGGCAACTACTCAGCCCGCGCTCACCAGGGACGACAGTCCTGGGATTCTGCGGCGAAAACTCCCCACAGGTGTAGGCCGCTGGATTATCATCCAGCTAGAGCGGCTGGGTAGTCACCGCCTGAGAAGGATTATAGTGTCATGTCCAGCTTTGTCAAGTTGCCCTCAAGTTGTTCTTGACAAATGTGCTAACCTGTATTATAATGTTTGTTACAGGTCGTATTCCTGGCGGAAAAGGTGGTACATTGTCGAGATGAGCACGAAATTTCAGCCCGACCGCAATCACCCCGATCCATTGTACCTCCAGGTTGCGCGCTACCTCAGAGCGCGTATCGCCGATGAAACCTATCCCCTCTCATCGGCGCTG
Organism: uncultured Anaerolineae bacterium; assembly: GCA_964592085.1. GTDB lineage: Bacteria > Chloroflexota > Anaerolineae > VGOG01 > VGOG01 > CAZQDO01. The sequence continues at coordinate 4,388 of CAZQDO010000088.1, forward strand.
CCGCCGGAAATGGAGTTGGCCTCCACACTGGGTGTCAGCCGTCCCACGGTGCGTCATGCTCTGCGGCTTCTGGCAGAAGAAGGCCTGGTGCGACCCGTGCCGGGACGGGGCACGTTTGTGACCGAGCCGCAGCGCACTCTGCCCCACGAACGCACCGGCACAATAGCCCTGGTCGGACCCGAAATGCGCGATTCCTTTCTGGTGCGAATCACCACGGGGGCAGAGCGCGTGATCTCCCAAAACGACTACCACCTCATCCTCTGCAACACCGGCAATCAGATCGCTAACGAACAGAAATATCTGCGAGACCTGTGGGAAGGGGGAAAAACCGACGGCTTTCTCATCATGGCGGCAGACGCTCCTCACCCTCACCAGACCTTGCGCCGCCTCTTGCAGGCTGGCGCTCCGATGGTGTTTTTGGATCGCTACTTCGAGGACCTGGCAGCGCCGTTTGTGGTTTCGGATAATCGCCGCGGGGGCTACCTGGTGACCAAGCACCTGATTAGCCTCGGACACCGGCGGATCGGTTTCGTGACCCGGCCCAATCTCTACGTGTCCTCTGTGGCCCAACGGATACAAGGGTACAGGCAAGCTCTGGAAGAAGAGGGGCTGGAGGTTGATCCCAGCCTGGTGTTTCAGGGATTGCTGCCCTACCTGAGCGAAATGCAGATTATGAAAGAGCTTTCTCCCCGCCTGGCGGAGTTCGACAAGGAAGCCATTGAAGGATTCTTGACCGGCAAAGACCGGCCATCGGCCATCCTGGCCTGCAATGAGATCATCGCCGCCCAGGTCATGGAGGCTTGTCGTGAATTGGACCTGCGCATTCCTCAGGACATCACCGTGGTGGGGTACGACGATGATACGGTAGCCCCTCTGTTGACGCCGCCGCTGACCACGGTGCGACAGCAAACCCGCGAGATGGGCGCTCGCGCGGCGAGGATGCTCTTGGACATGCTGAATGGCACGCCCATAGAGCAGCAGGTATTCCTACCGGCGGAACTCATCGTGCGCCAGTCTTGTGGGGTAGGTTTGCAGTGAGTAAAGGAGGTGGTGCGGATCAGCTTGTGTGGACTGTGAATGATTGAACATTGAGCAACGTGCGTGTTGCTCTCTAGTTTTCCCCAAAAAACTGTCTCTAAAGAAGGAGGAGTAAACAATGAAGAAGCACCAATGGAAAGCTAGATCTCTGGCAGCCACTGTGATGGTTGTCGTGTTCATCCTGGCGTCCTGCGCTACGCCCACACCGGAGGTGGTCGAGAAGGAGGTCATCGTCAAGGAAGAGGTCCCGGTTACCATCGAGGTAGAGAAAGAAGTGGTGGTCGAGAAGCAGGTTCCGGTCACCATCCAGGTAGAAAAAGAGGTGGTGGTCGAGAAGGAGGTTGTGAAGACCGTCGAAGTCGTTGTCACCGCCACGCCCGTACCAGAACCGACACCGGTGCCGCTGGCCGAAACCCCACCCGGAGAGTATCACAATGCGGCCCGCCACGAGACCGTCTTCTTCGACGCCAATGTGGATTATGCGGATCCGACAAACTGGAACCCCTTCATCACCGCCACTCAGCGTGACGCCGGCATGCATCAGTCAATGATCGAGCCTCTCTTCATCCTCAACTACGACACCGGCGAGCTTGAGCCCTGGTTGGGCCTGTCCATGGAGCCCAATGAGACCTTTGATGTCTGGACGCTGAAACTGCGGGACGGCATCAAGTGGAGCGACGGCGAAGACTTCAACGCCGATGACGTTGTCTTTTCCGCAGAGCTGTTCATGCGATATGGCGCCGATATCGTCTCCACCGCTGCTTCTGTAGCCCAGTGGACGGAAAGTGTGGAGAAGATTGACGACCTGACCATTCAATTCAACCTGACGGCGCCCAATCCGCGTTACCAGCTTGACAATTGGTCCGTCAAGATCTGGGGTGACAGAAACGCGATTGTGCCGGAACACATCTGGAAAGACTACGTTGATGCCCCGCTTGAGTTCACCTACTACGATCCGGACAAGGGATGGCCCGTATGGACTGGCCCATACCTGCTGTATGGCTTCACTGAAAACGAGTGGATCTACGTCCGCGACGACAATTGGTGGGGCGTTGCCGCCGGGTTCCAGGACCAGCCCGCGCCGAAACGGCTGGTTTGGTCGTACTATGGCACTGAAGAAACCAAGGCCGCTGCTGCCATCAACAATGAACTGGACGCCCTGGTGAACATTACCAGAGGCGCCTTCGAGGCCATCCAGGCCCGCAACCCCAATTTCATTGCCTGGCAAAGCGGCCCGCCCTATGCCTACCAGGACCCGTGCCCGCGCTATCTGCTCATCAATAACGAGCATCCGCGGTGGAGCAACCCGGACTTGCGCAAAGCCGTGAATCTGGCCATTGACCGTGAGCAAATTGTGTCCGTAGCCTACGAGGGTACGAGCTACCCGTCAAAGAGCCACTTTGTTCAGTACGGCGCCATGGACAAATACATCTCGGCTCTGGAAGATGCTGGGCTAACCGTAAGCTCCAAGGCCGATCCCGATGCGGCCAAGGCACTCATCGAGGCCAATGGTTGGGCGTTGAATGACGCAGGCTGGTATGAGAAGGACGGCGAGATTCTCTCGATGGAGATCATGACCATCGAAGAATTCCAGGAGTTGCGCCGCATAGGCGATGTCATCGCCGAACAACTGCGCAAGATCGGCATTGATTCCCAGACACGGGTCTTAGGATTCTGGCCTTTGCTTGGCGCCGTGGAGGAGGACGATGCGCAGGCCACGACCTGGTTCTTGTGTGGTGGTGTGAACGAACCATACGTCACTCTCAATACGTTAATTTCCGGCAGCGAGCATTGGTCTGGCCCCAACTGGGAGGCGTATAGTGAGGCTGTTGACAAACTTGCCGGGCTGGCCCCTGGCGACCCGGACGGTATCCCGTTGACGGTGGACGCCTACCGGTACCTCATGGAAGATATGCCCAACATTCCATTGACACAAGCCGTCATGTTGCTGCCTCTGAATACGACCTACTGGGTAAACTGGCCCACCGCAGATAACCCCTACACCAATCCGGGCCACTGGACACAGAACGCGCACATCACCATTCACAACCTGCAACCCGCCAAGTAGGTTGTTGGCTCCAGTAAGGTATCTGCGGCTCGCTCGCTCAGGAGCCGCAGATACCTCCTTCTCAACTAGACTCAGTAGATCACGGATTCCCAGCAGAGGCGGCTCCCACGCCGCCGGTTCGCGGGCATGGGAGCCTAATGGCACTAACTTTTCCAGGCGGCTGACAGGAGAGGCGGTCGCAAACTACACTTTTTAAAGTGTAATGCCTCAAGAGCCCGAGAGTCTGCGGTTCATAGGACACCACACATTAAAAATGTGTGGATTGAGGGTGTGATCGCTTGAAAGTCGGGCATGAGTCCATGCTAGATTTTGCCCAGAGCTTCAGTTCATGGCGATGCAACACGAAAAGTTAGTGACATTGGGCATGGGAGCCCGCTCTGCTTCAAAATCGTGATCTACCAAAACTGTAGCAGAAGCAAGGTGACTCATGGGCAATCTAACAATAAAGTATCTCTTGCGACGCATCAGCATCTATCTCTTCACCGTCTTCGCCAGTGCAACTCTCGTTTTTTTTATTGCGCGGGCCGCCCCCGGCGACCCGATAGAAGCACAGGTGCGGTTTTTGGAGATAACTAGAGGCCAGGTTGAAGACATTGACCCGATTATTGATAGCTACAAAGCACGGTTTGGCCTCAATGATCCCCTTATCGTGCAGTACTTCAAATACCTGGTGAACACCGCTCGTCTTGACTTTGGGTTCTCATATTCGAATTTCCCTACACCCGTGTCGAAAATGATAGGCCGGGCGCTACCCTGGTCATTGGGCTTGTCTCTTGTGACCTTGCTCATCACATTCTTTTTGGGAAACACGTTGGGAGCCATCTTTGCCTGGGAACGCACTCCTCGGATCATCAAGTCCATTATTCCTTCTGGCCTGATCCTTACCTCGGTTCCATCAGTCTTGTCTGCGTTGTTGTTGCTCTGGGTTTTTGCCATGGTGTTGGATTGGTTCCCTCTAGCCGGGGCCTACAGCCGTGACGTGACGCCAGGATGGAACTGGCCGTTTATTGCCAGTGTTGCCAAGTATGGCTTTCTCCCCAGTATGTCTATCCTCATCGTGAATATTGGCTGGACCGTGATGGGAATGCGGGCCATGTTGGTCACCATCGCCGGGGAGGATTACGTCAGGTTGGCAGAAGCCAAAGGACTCAACCCACTCTACACTCTGTACCGCTACAGGGTGCGCAATGCCTTGCTGCCTCAACTCACCTATCTGGCCCTGAGTCTCAGCGGCTGGATTGCCGGTCAGGTGCTGGTCGAAATGATATTCGCTTACCCCGGCATGGGGCTGCTCATCTTTCGCGGCATCCGTGCGCAAGATTACCCTGTGATTCAGGCCACTTCCTTTGTGCTGATACTGATTGCGGCTACGTCTGTGTTGCTCATTGACCTGATTTATCCGCTCATTGATCCGCGGATTGCACATGAGGGGGGCCAGCCATGACGACTGCGGCAGCGTATGAGGACGTTCAGCTTTCATTCAGACAAAGTCCCTGGTTCAACGCCAAGTTGATCGTGGGCGTTACCATACTCGGTCTCTTTCTCACCGTGACCTTGGTGGGTCAGGTTTTTTGGGATAGGGATTTGGCCTATGTCGCCAGTTCTCCTCTGAACTTACCCCCCGTGGGCATGGAATATAAGGGGCAGGTGGGGACCTGGGCGCACCCGCTGGGCACAGACAACGCGGGTCGCGACATGCTGGCCTTGATTCTCATTGGCGTGCCCCGCTCGCTGTTTAATGGCTTTTCGGCTTCGGCCATAGGCACGGTCGTTGGCGTCTTGCTGGGGTTTTCGGCCGGTTACCTGGGCGGTCGGGTGGATGATGCGGTGCGCCTGGCTACCGATATCACGATAAACATTCCGGGCCTGCTGGTCATGATCATCCTCCAATCCACGGTCCCCCAGGCCGGCTTCCTAACGCTGGCCTTGGTCTTAGCACTGTTTCTGTGGCAGGGTCCAACGCGTATATTTAGGGCCCAGGTGTTAGTCATGAAACAGAGCGAGTATGTCAAGCTGGCCCAGCTATCGGGTTCATCCACATTCGCCATCATGTTCAAGGAAATGATGCCCAATCTTATGCCTATGCTGGTAAACGGCTTTACATCGGGCACGTCCTATGCTATCCTCTTCATGGTTGGGATCGAGGTCATGGGCCTGGGGGCGCAGCGCATCCCCTCGCTCGGCGTCACCCTCAACTATGCCATCAATGCGTCTGCCATTCTGCGCGGCATGTGGTGGTGGTGGGCGCTGCCAACGATTACCCTGGTGATCATTTTCGTATGCTTCTTACTCATCTCCGTTGGCACAGATGAAATCGCCAATCCACGGCTGAGGGATGCGTGAAGAAGGGACAGCGCGGCTGACAAGGATGAACGAGATGACTCAAGAGAAGGTCCTGGACGTAAAGAACCTGAGCGTGGAGTACCCGACTCCGGAGAGAACGGTAAAAGCCGTAAGAAACATCAGCTTTGACATCTATCAAAGAGAGATGTTGGGCTTGATCGGCGAGTCGGGGTCTGGAAAGACCACCGCGGCGCTGGCCATTCTTCGGCTTTTGCAGAGGCCGGGGCGCGTTACTGGAGGGCAAGTCGTCCTGAAAGACGAGGTCAGCCTCTTACAGCTCTCGGAAAGAGAGTTCCGAAAACTGCGCTGGTGTGAGCTGGCCCTCGTCTCTCAAGGCGCGATGAACTCGCTGAACCCAACGATGCGCGTCAAGGATCAGATTGCGGACGGCATCAAGGCACACGAGGGGAAACAGGACAAGAAGGAACTGGAGGCACGTATCCTCAAGCTGCTGGGGATGGTCGGTTTACCTGAGCGGGTTTACAACGTGTTCCCGCACGAGTTGAGCGGCGGCATGAAGCAGCGTGTGGGCATCGCCATGGCGGTTGCCCTGGATCCCACCCTCGTCATCGCCGATGAGCCAACCAGCGCGCTGGACGTCATCACCCAGCGGGTCGTGGCGCAGACGTTGTTGGACATCAAGGAACGATTGGGCATTTCGGTGCTGCTCATTGGGCACGATATCGCCTTGATGGCTCAGTTAGTTGATCGCATGGCGGTCATGTACGATGGCCACATCGTGGAGGTTGGGTCTGCAAGAGAGGTCCTGAAATCCCCGGAGCATCCATACACGCGCATGTTGATTGACTCCATGCCGTCCATTTCCCATCGCAAGCCGCTAAATGTGGTGGCAGAATCGGCCAAGCAAGAGTTTGCCCAGTATCTGAAAACACCGGTGCAGTTCGACGAGGTTTCGCCTGGCCATTGGGTGGCAGGCTACACGTAGACAGACATGTAGGGCAAGGCGCAATTTGGCAAATCGCGCTACAGGCTGGTCAAGGCCCAGACATTGTTGGAGCATTCGATGAAACGACCCTTGTTGGACATCATGGATTTGACGAAGATCTACAGCGGCGGCTTCTTTCAACGCGGCGACCAGGTGGTTGCGTTGCAGCACTTTGATCTGACGATACCGACCCGCCCGGCCAAAGTGGTGACCATTGCCGGTGAGAGCGGAAGCGGGAAAACAACCCTCGCTAACCTGGTTCTGGGCTTTCTGAGACCCACATCCGGGCTGATCCTGTACAATGGCAAAGATGTAACCAGCATGGAGAAGGATGAGAAGCTTGAGTATCGGCGCGAAGTGCAAGCCGTGTTTCAAGACCCTTACTCAGTTTACAATCCCTTCTACCGCGTCAGGCACATCTTCGACGTCGTCATCAAGAATTTTCGGTTGGCTGCGAACAAGGACGAAGCCCGGGATCTGGTTGAGGAGGCATTGAATGTTGTGGGCATCAAGGGAGAAGACGTGCTGCACAAATATCCGCATCAGCTCAGCGGGGGGCAGCGCCAGCGTATGATGGTAGCGCGGGCCTTTATGCTGAAGCCGCGCCTGATTGTGGCCGACGAACCGGTCTCCATGATTGATGCGTCTTTGCGGGCCATGATCCTGGACATCATGCTCAAGCTGAGAGATGAGTACAGCATTTCCTTCCTCTACATCACCCATGATTTGAGCACAGCTTTCCAGATTGGCGATGAGATGCATCTGTTGCACCGTGGCATCACGGTAGAAAAGGGCGATACGGTCAAGATCATCGGGAATCCGCAGCATCCCTACGCCAAGGACCTGATCGCCTCGATTCCCGTGCCTGACCCCGACTATAAATGGCAAGACCGCATTGAGGTGCCGGAGGACGACGAGGCGACACGCCATACCTTGAGCGCTCCTCCTGAGTACGTAGAAGTCGAGCCGATGCACTGGGTCGCTCAACTCTGAAATGTTAGGACGCAGATTCACGCAGATGACAAGACCCCGGGAGCGAGCGCCGGTTGAGTAGCGTAGCGTATCGAAACCAAGCAAGCGGCTCTCTGCATACCCCGCTTGGGCTCGATACGTCGCTTCGCTCCTACTCGGCCGGCGCTGACCGGGTTTCTTTCCCAATGAGTGGCACGAACGGGCCATGGAGGAACTCGCAATGACATGATGCAAGTCTGGTTGCGGCTGGAGGCCAGGCTATGACTTTTCAACCCGATTACCGCCACATGTTGGATGTCCTCAATAACAGAAAGCCCACTCGCCTGCCCCTGTACGAGCACATCGTCAGCCCCGTGATCATGGAGAAGATCCTCGATACCCAATTCGCCGATCTGGTGGGCGGTGAAGGCGCTGATCTGAGAGAGTTCTTTTCCCACTATTGCCGCTTCTTCAAAGAGATGACCTACGATACCGTTTCTTTCGAAGTGTGCATTACCTCCATCCTTCCCGACAGCGGCGCCATACTGGGCGGCCGGCCCGGCCCCATTCAAAACCGTGATGATTTCGAGAGGTATCCGTGGGATGAATTGCCACAACGTTACTGGAACCTGGCCGCCAGGCAATTCGAGATGCTGGCCGAATGTCTGCCCGATGGCATGAAAGCGGTTGGCGGGGTGGGCAACGGCGTGTTTGAGATCAGTGAAGACCTGGTCGGCTTTGAGTACCTGGCCTACATGATGGCAGATGATCCAGAGCTTTTCCGCGATCTGTATCGCCGAATCGGGGATCTCATGGTGGATATCTGGATCGTTTTCTTGGAACGCTATGCCGACCATTTCGCCATCTGCCGGTTTGGTGATGATCTGGGATTCAAGACCAGTACGCTGGTGTCTCCCAGCACCATCAGAGAGCACATCATCCCGCAATATCGGCGCGTCATAACCCTGATCCACCGCCTTGAACGGTCCTTCTTGTGGCATTCCTGCGGCAACATCTTTGGCATCATGGATGACGTGATTGAGCTGGGCATCAATGCCAAGCACTCGAACGAAGACGTGATAGCGCCGTTTGATCAATGGATTTCACTGTACGGCGACCGCATCGGTCTGTTGGGCGGCATTGACGTTGACCTCCTCTGCCTGAAGACGCCCGAAGAGGTGTTCGACCTGGTAGTAGAGCTGGGGCAGAAGTTCAGAGACCAGGCCAAAGGGTACGCTCTGGGATCAGGGAACTCCATCCCAGACTATGTTCCGGTGGAAGGATACCTGGCGATGGTGGAAGCCGCTCAACAGATTCGGCGGGATGAAGCTGCCGCCACCTGAGCCAGCCCGCGCGGGGCTGAAGTCCCCGCGCTGAGGAACAAAGCCCCTCCGGGGCTGATTTCAGCCCGTAGGGCTTCGTACTTTTAGCCCAGAGCTTTAGCTCAGGGCGATGCTCCGGATAAGTCCCCGGGCCGCTCCGTGGACGGGGCTCAGAGCTTAAGTTGACACAACTGGTCGCAGAGAGCAGCATGAACAGTCGAGAGCGCATCAGCGCCATCATTGCCAGGGAGCCAGTTGATCACTGTGGGTTCTGGCTGGGCAATCCTGATCCCGCCACCTGGCCCATCTTGCATGATTATTTTGGCACCTCCAGCAAGGCGGAGCTGACCCGACTGCTGGGCGATGATTTCCTCTGGGTTTGCCCGGAGCTGTGCGATAACGTCTACCGACACCCCACCGGCCGCCAGATGTTCGACCTGGAGATGGAAAGGCTCAGCCACGGCCAGCCTGGCCCGTTTGCCCATTGCGAGGACGTGGGCGAGCTTGACGACTACGAATGGCCCAGTCTGGACTATCTCCACTATGAGGACTGCCTGGCAGCATTGCGCAACGCGGGCGACGTTTACCGGGCCAGCGGGCATTGGACTCCTTTCTATCACGATCTTGCCGCCCTTTTCGGCATGGAGAACTACTTCGTCAAGATGTACACCCACCCCGATGTCGTCCACGCCGTCACCGACCGCGTCTGCCAGTTCTACTACCAGGCCAACAAGCTCTTCTTCGAGCAGGCCGGCGACCTCGTAGACGGCTTCTTCTTCGGCAACGATTTCGGAACGCAGCGGGACGTCATGATCAGTCCTGAGAAGTTTGACGAGTTCGTCATGCCCTGGTTTCGCCAGTTCACCGCGCAAGGGCATCGCCACGGCAAGCAGGTGATCCTGCACTCCTGTGGCTCCATCTACAGAGTGATTGAGCGCCTGATCGAGGCCGGGGTGGATTGCCTGCACCCCTTGCAGGCGCGGGCGAGCAACATGGACGCCGAAACCCTGGCCCGTGAGTTCAAAGGCCGCATCGCCTTCCTGGGCGGGATTGACGCCCAGGACATTCTACCCTACGGCACACCGGATGAGGTGCGAGCCGAAGTTCATCGCGTGCGAGGCTTGTTGGAACCCTCCCTGATCGTCAGCCCCAGCCACGAGGCGATTCTGCCCGACGTGCCCCCGGAAAACGTGGAGGCCCTTGCGCAGGCAGCGCACGAGTGGGAAGCTCTGCCATGACCATGACGTCGCGAGAGCGCATGTTGGCTGCTCTCAACCGCCAGGTGCCGGACCGTCTGCCCGTCACCACCCACCACGTCATGCCGTACTTCTTGAATACGTACATGAGCGGCATCTCGACCCCGGAGTTCTTCGATCACTTTGGACTGGATGCCTACGTTTGGACCGTGCCCTACCGCAGTCAGCCCGGCCATGCCTGGCTGGACGAGCACGGGTTCACGGTGACGGATCAATGGCGGATTGAATCGGAACAGGTCCCGCACCCGGATTACCCAACGGTTCACTGGCGCATTGTCACCCCCAAAGGCGAGCTGACAACCTATGTTCACAGTAACGAGCATACCGCGTGGTTGGCCGAACCGATGATCAAGGAGAAATCGGACATTGACATCCTGGGCGAATTCATGCCCGCGCCATTGGCAGATGTGCCGGCCATTAACCAGGCGGCCCGCGACTTGGGCGAACGCGGGTTGGTGCGTGGGCACGTATGCTGCTTTGACATTTTCGGCCAGCCGGGATGCTGGCAGGATGCAGCCTGCCTGGTGGAGATAGAGAAACTGATCCTGGCCACTTTCGATGACCCCGAATGGGTGCACACACTCCTGAGGATCCTACTGCGGCGCAAGGAAGCCTTCATCCGCTCTCTCGACGGCGCGCGGTACGACCTCGTCGAACTGGGCGGAGGCGATGCCTCTACCACAGTGATTTCGCCCCGGATCTTTCGCCAATTCGTGGCCCCTTACGATGGCGAGCTGATCGCCCTGGCGCACGAATACGGCCAGAAGGTTGTCTACCACACCTGCGGCGGCATGATGCCGATCCTGGAAGACATCGCCGACATGGGGCCCGATGCGATGGAGACCTTTACACCACCGGCCATGGGCGGCGACGTGAACCTGGCAGAGGCCAAGC
>CAZQDO010000089.1:0-4898 GCA_964592085.1 uncultured Anaerolineae bacterium
GAGCCGGGAATGGAGGGCTTTGATCGAGGATTCGTCTTTGCCCCCAAACAGCAGATTCCACGTCTGGCCAAACGGTTGAGCTCCAACTCGAAAGCCTTGTAGAGCGGCCTACTGTTATCCAAACCTTGACGGTCATGTTGCCGACCAGGACTCACAAGGGTATATGCTCAACGGAAAGAGGGAAGGTAGGTGAGGTCTGCTGCGGCGAGGCCGGAGAGACTATTCTGAAAGACGTGGTTATAGCACCCACCGGCGAGCTGATTTTGCGTTGGATGCCATGAGGGAGATGCGATCCTACCCGGTCCGGCATGCCGGCGCGGGCTCACTCTTTTCCCGCTACCAGCACATCCAGCCCGGCATCCTCCAGCTTTTTGATCTCATCTGGGTCAGCGCTCGGGTCGGTGATCAACAGATCCGCATCCGATATGGGGCATACGCGAAAGTGGGAAGCGCGGCCTACCTTGGCGCCATGGGCGAGCACGATCCGCTGCTTACTGGTCGCGATCAATGCCTTCTTTAGCGGTACCTCGGCATAGTGCATCTCGCTGAGCCCGTACCCGGCTTCGATGCTGGATATGCCGAGAAAGAGCTTGTCCACTCTCATCTGCCCCAATACCTGTTCAACCAAGGGACCGCGAAAGTATCTCTCCTTGTAGTACAGCTCACCTCCAAGCGCAACTAAACTGATATCGGGGTTTTTGCTCACTTCCCACATCACGGGCAGCGAATTGGTGACCACGGTGATGCCCTTGAGGCCACGCAGCCGCTCCGCAAGATAGAGGTTGCTGCTGCCCGTATCCAGGAGGACGATCTCTCCTTCGCGGATCAACTCGGCAGCGGCAGCGGCGATGAGTCTCTTGGCATCCGCACGCTCTTGCCACCGCGAATCCCAGGGGGGCTCTGACTCGGTCGGCTTGATGTACACCGCGCCGCCACGAATGCGCTGGACGTGTCCTTGCTGCTCCAACTCGTCGAGATCGCGGCGTACGGTGTTGACAGAGACACCTAGACACGTCGCCAGATCGGAAAGCCGACCTACGCCATCCTGTTGGAGGATGTGCAAAACGTGATCGAGCCGTTCTTCAGCACGCATGGTTATGATTGCCCTCGCAATACTCGGTGGAGCGTATGCAGAACAGGTTGAGGCGCAACCTTGGCACACCTGAGCCCTGACAGTTCGGGTTGCCTTGGTTAAGATAGCTCAGGCTGGATACTGGCACTAGTGGCGAAAGAACGTCTCGCTGCCGGTGCAAGTACCCCAGGCATGTCCAGTATACAGCCTGCTGCCCCAAAAGTCAAGGGGCCCTTGGTAGATTTGTACCGCAAGGACGCTGGCGCCGATTTGACAGATGGGAGGAATGTAGTATACTGTAGTTCAAATCTACCAAATCTCCATGTGTTTTCTACCACAAGCGGTTCCGATCCGTTCTGATCCAGATCCTGGCAGTGCCAGTCATTGCCAGGGACGTTGCAAGAAGAGCGAGTTTTGTTCCGAGAGTCGTCGGCGGCCTACGTGCTCCGGAGCCTACGTGCTCGGAAAAGGAATCCAAGCATTTCCGGGCTAGAGTGGTTCGGTACTGTCCCAGATCCTCCAACAACAGAACATCCAGCTATGAGTCTTAGCAAAGAGGGAGTGCCATGGATCCTACGCTTGCGCGAATCAACGGTATGAGTCCGGCAGAGATCGACGAAGCAAGGCAGCACCTGATGGTCGGCGGTGGAACACCGGGGCCCACTCTGGTTCAGGGCAAGGGCGTGCGCGTGCAGGACATCAATGGCAACAGCTACATCGACTGCACATCACAGAGCTGGGCACTTTACCTGGGCTATGCCAACGACGAGATCAACCAGGTGATCTGTGAGCATATCCAAAACCTTTCCCACGTGCACCAGGGATTCAACACTTTGCCGCGCTTTTACTTGGCCGGTTCGCTTGCTCGCTTGGCACCCCAGGGCATGGATCGGGTGAGCTTTACCGTGGGCGGAGGGCCGGCCATCGAGTCCGCCATGAAGGTATGTCTCCACAACCGTCCAGGGGCTAAGGAGTTTATCTCCCTGTGGGACGGCTATCACGGCACCACGTTTGGCAGCGCGAGCCTCTCGTGGATCGCCACCCAGGCCTCAGGCGCGTTCACCGGGCAGCAGCACTTTTTGCCCCTTCTGCACTCGGTACACAAGGTTCCCAATCCCTACTGTTATCGCTGCCATTTCGGCCAGGAGCCGGAGACGTGCGACCTGATGTGCGCCGAGATGCTCAAGCTGACCATCCAGAAAAGCGTCAACGGCCCGGCCGGTGGGGTGATCATGGAACCGATCCAGGCCAGCGGCGGGCAGATCATTTTCCCAAAGCGTTACTTGGTGCGGGTGCGCGAGATCTGTGACGAGACGGGAGTGCCGTTGGTCTTTGACGAGATCCAGACCTTTTGCCGCATCGGCGAGTGGTTCGCGGCGCACTATTTTGGGGTCACCCCGGATATCATCGTGTTGGGCAAGGCGCTGGGCGCGGGATTGCCGATCGCCTCGATCATCATCGGCGAAAAGCTGGAAGGCATGTCGATGAAATCCGAGGACCTTCACACGTTCGCCAACAACTCGGTCGCCCAGGTGACGGCGGCGAAGCAGCTGGAGATCATCGAACGCGATGACCTGCTAGGGAATGCGCGGCGGATGGGCGAGCACATTGCAGCGGGCCTGCGGGGCATGCAGGAAGAGTTCCCAGAGATGGGCGACATCCGGCAGGCCGGGCTGCATATTGGGATCGAATACGTGCACGATCCCAGGGCCAAGGAGCCGGCGGTGGACATCAGCACGCGGGTACGCGATGAAGGGATGAAGAGGGGTGCCATCTTTGGGCTGGGCGGCGCAAACAGGAACGTGCTCAAGGTCAAGCCTCCGCTGATCATCAACCAGGCTGAGGCGGACGAGGTGTTGGACATTCTGTATCAGACTATGCGCAAGGTCTTGCGCCACGCTGGCTAGCGAGCAGGGTGATGTTGAATATAGACCTGTCCGGTCGTAAAGCCCTGGTTACGGGAGGAGCGCGCGGCATCGGTGCCGGCATTGTCAGCATCTTGGCGAAATGTGGAGCGGGTGTGGCCTTTACCTATCGCGGTTCGGAGCGAGGTATCCCCGCTGCCCAAGAGCTGGTGGCCGGCCTCACAGGCCGCGGCCATTCGGTCCGTGCTTTCGAGGCACCCGCTCAGGATATGGCCGCCATGCGCCAGGTCGTCGCCGAGGTGGCGGACAGGATGGGTGGCCTGGATGTTGTCGTGCCCAACGTGGGCGCGACCTGGGTGGCACCGATGGACGTCCTGGAACTGGACTCGTGGCAGGAAGGCCTGGACATCAACCTCACCACAGCGTTCATCGCGGTCAAACTGGCACTGCCCTGGCTGCTCAAAGCAGGCCGCGCGGACGTGGTGATCATCGGTTCTTCTGCGGCGTACGATGGTGGAGGGGGGAGCGTGCACTATGCTGCCGCCAAAGCTGGATTGGTGGGGCTGATGTACGGCTTGATGCGCGAGTTCCCGCGGCGGGGCATCCGCGTGAATGCCGTCCATCCATGCGTCGTGGATACGGACCTGCTGAGAGATCGATACGATACCGAGGAGAAGCGCGCCAAGCTGGCGGCTCAGGTGCCGGTAGGGCGGCTGGCCAAACCTGAGGATATCGGCTACCTGGTTGCTTTCCTGTGCTCGGATCTGGGGAGCTTTATCTGCGGACAGTCGCTGCTCGTCGACGGGGGGCGGACCCTGTGGCGGCAGGGGTGAGGAAGTCCCCGATGCACGGCGCGGGATGAAAAGGGGGAGCTGAATGTTTCGCAAGGCTTTTGTGATGTTGGTGAACCCGGGCCAGGAAGAGGAGTACAAGCGGAGACACGACCAGATCTGGCCAGAGCTCGAAGCTGTGTTTCGCGCGCACGGCCTGCTGCGACAGATCATCTACCTGCACGAGGAGACGCACCAGCTTTTCGCTTACACCGAGTTTGAGAGCGAGGAGCGGTACAATGCCCTGGCCCAGACTCCGGAAGTGCAGCGCTGGTGGAAGTTCATGGCCGACATTATGCCCACAAGCGCGGACAACAGCCCCAAGTCGGTCGCGCTGCGTGAGGTTTATCACTACCCAGCCGCGGGAGGAACCGTGAGTGATCAATCTGCTCGACGGGAGTGGCCGGAGCGACAGACCGAGCTGAAGGATGGCCGAGTGGTCCGGTTTCGGACCGTGCGAAGCTCGGACACGGAGCTCTTCCTGGGGTTCTTTGAGGGCCTGTCGGCCCGGAGTCGCGATTTCATGCATGGGTGGAGCGCTCGCTGCAACCTGGACCATGCCCAGTCTATTACCCGGCAAGCAGACTCGCCCGGCTATCACGGACTGGTGGTGGTCGCGCCTACCCCATCCGGGGAAAGGATCGTGGGCCATTCATGGATCGATGGCATCGGCGGACCGGACATGCCCATGCTCGGGATCGGCATCATCGACGAGTACCACGAGGTAGGTCTGGGAACCAAGCTGCTCCGCCTGATGATCGACGATGCCAGGCAGCTCGGCCTGGAGCGGGTGAAGCTGGGCGTGTGGGCCGACAATGCACGTGCCGTCCACGTCTACGAGTCGGTCGGATTCCGGCGAGATCCCGCACTGCCCTCCAGGGACTTTGATGGGCGGATCGAGCACTACCTCGTGGTAGAGACAAATCAGTAAACCGGAAGTCAAGGCGCGGCCCGCACCTCGTTGTTCTGTAAGCACACAGGCAGGCAAAGCCCTGCAGAGAGGACCAAGGAGGCACATATGGCGCGAATCACGCTGCGACCGGCGCGGGTGAACCCGCTACTGCACCACACCCTCGAACGTCGCCTCAGCCTGGATGGGGAATGGCACTTCCGATTGGACCCGGAGGACAT
>CAZQDO010000089.1:4908-8695 GCA_964592085.1 uncultured Anaerolineae bacterium
GACATAGGTGTCCAGCAAGGTTGGTTCAGCACCCCAGACCTCTTGGCGGAGCGCATTCAAGTTCCTGGATCCTGGCAAGGCCAGGGCTTTGGGCACGACGGCTTGGACGATACTTGGGATTTCCGGCTCAAGGCCCGCACCTTCCAGGCTACCTACAAAGGCACCGGCTGGTATGCCCGTATATTGCAGGTGCCCCAGGATTGGGACCAGAGTCGCGTGTGGCTCAACTTTGGCGGCGTCCATCCCAGTGCTGAAGTATGGCTGGACGGTGTCCGGCTGGGCGAGAATGACATGCCCTTTGTCCCCTTTGGCTTTGAGGTCACCGGCCTCGTGCAGCCCGGGCGTCCGCACTTGCTGGCGGTGCGCGTGCACGAGCACAACCGGCAGTATGGCATGGCCTACAACTGGCAGGGCAACTGGTCGGGGCTGTACCGTAGCGTCGAACTGACTGCCACCGGGCCAGTCTACATCGAACACTGCTCCATCCTGCCCGAGGTCGAGAGTGAGCGCATCCGCTTCCGGGTCCAACTGGGTGGCGCGGAAGCCACGACCGGCCTGCACCTGCAGGTCGCGATTGCGCCCGCGGGCGAGGAGGCTCAGCCTGTGGAGGCCCAGGTGCCGGTCTCGGGTGCCCAGGTGGAGTTTGAGACGGCTGTCCCCTCACCGCGCCGCTGGAGCCCGGATACGCCGAACCTGTATGAAGTGGCCGTGGCTCTGGTAGACGGGTCTGGCACGCTGGATGCCCTGAAGGAGCGGGCTGGCTTTGTCAGGCTCTCCACTGCGGGCAAGCAGTTCCTGATCAACGGCGAGCCATACTACATGCGCGGCAGCGGCGACTTTATTTCCTGTCCCGAGACGGGATGTCCGGACACTGACCGCAACCGCTGGCGCAGAAAGCTCCAGATCCTGCGCGACTATGGCTACAACTATGTGCGCTGCCAGTCCTACGTCTATGCCCCAGAGTATTTTGACGCTGCCGACGAGGTGGGCCTGCTGGTGCAAAGCGAGATGGGCTCACTGGGCGCATGGGGCGGGCACTCGCCCGACCACGTGTACCAATGGCCGAAACCCACACCCGACCACTACCCGATCCTCAGGCAGCAATGGAATCTGATCGTGCAGCGCGACGCCAACCATCCTTCGGCGAATTTGTACTGTATGAGCAACGAGTACGGCACATCGTGTGACTTTCCACGGATCGCCTGGCAGTGCTACCGTGACACCAAGGCGATCAAGCCGACGGCGTTCGTCATCTGGACGGACGGCGGCTACAACAAGGACTTGCCCGGGGACTTTGTCAATGCCGAGGCGCAGGGCGATCGCCGGGGTGACGCCAGCAGTGCAGACCTGCCGCTGATCCAGCACGAGTTCAGGTGGTGGAGCTCGTTCCCTGACGTACGAACAGCCTACAAGTACTCGGGCGCGGTACGCCCCTACGGAGTCGACATTGCCCGGGAGGCTGCGCAGCGCAGAGGGCTGGTCCGCCTGCTCCCGGCATGTGCGGCCACCAGCCAGCAACTCCAGCTATTGGAGGCCAAGCTCAGGTTGGAGAACCTGCGCCGGGACAATCGTGACCTGGCCGGAGTCTGTCATTTCGATGCCATGGATATGCCACCCTCCCCACAGGGCATCATCGACGAGTTCTATGAGCGCAAGCTGGCAGACGCTGCCACCTGGCTACAGACAAACGGCGACACGGTACTGCTGTGCAGCCTGGGGGTCGATGACCGGGTTCTGCAAGGGGGCCAGGCCTGGCGCTGTACCTTCTACATCTCTGACTTTGCTCATCCTCCTTTGGACCACCCTGTGCTGGAGTGGCGGCTCCAGGCTGGCGACAAGACCCTGTGCGCCGGTCAGTTCGCGGTCGAGCATACGCCATATTGTGCCTGCGCGATCGGCGAGATCGAGGCGTCCCTGCCCGAGCTATCGGGCGCGCTGGCCTGCCAGTTGGAGGGAACACTGCTGGCCGGGGAGCGGCGGGCGACGAATTGCTGGCGGCTGTGGCTGCTGCCCGCTGCCGCCGGCCTGCCCTCGACGATGGGTCGCTACGGCGAGGCCCAGCATACCTGGTTGCAGAGCTGGGCCGAGCTGCCACAGGTCACCGCCGAGAGCATAAATGGCCGACGCGTGGTGCTGAGCGAGCGTCTGGATGAGCCGCTGGTAGAGTACCTGCGCGGAGGTGGTCGCGTGATTCTGGCGACCGGGGAAGGGCTGGTGCGTCCACACGGTCCCAACTTTGGCTTCGTCAAGTACTTTTTCACGCCGCCGGCCAATTATCCGCCCTACGAGGACGGCCAGAATGGAACGATCATCGCTGACCACCCGCTGCTGGGCGACTATCCTCACGATGGGTATGCCGACCTGCAGTTCTTTCGCCTGATCGATGGCTCGCCGCCGATCGACCTGGAACCCCTATGCTTGACGGATGAAGATCCGGTGCTGCGTGCCATCCACCGCTACCCAGTGTTCCATCCGCTCGGCTACCTGGTGGAGCGGCAGGTAGGACAGGGACGGTTGGTCCTTTGCGCGCTCGGGTTGGACCAGCGTCTTCCTGAAGGGCGCTACTTGCTGGCCAAGATGTGTTCCTACCTGGCCGAGGCAACCCTGGCCGGGGTATCCACCCTGTCAGAGGAGAGTCTTACGCGCCTCATCGCCGCCGGCACTTTGCCCTAGCGGTCGGGCGTAATTCGTCCGCTGCCGCCTGGCGCTCTGCGCGCCGGCGTGAAAGGAGGGAACCTTGGTGTACGACCAAGCCAAGATGGTTATTTTCGGCTCCGACGGCGTTCCGCATTTTCCCGGAGGGTATTCCCTGCGGAACCTGGTTGGGTGGGAGTTACGGCAGTTTGCTGGTGATGACGGGCGAGACCCGACCAGCCTGTTACAGTTGCGTAGAGAAGCAGGGCTCCCCGATGAGCCATTCAACTGGAGCCTCGCCCTTCCAGGAAAAGACGCGCACGCTGTGGATGAGACCACGCTGCTCGATATCTACCGGCGTGCCCTAGAGCTTCCCGTCAGGCCGGACTTGCCTTTTGTCGAGCCGGATGACCTGGAGAGTATCCAAGGGCTGCGGTCGCCGGCGAGTTCGCGGCGCTTCACCATCCCTCAGTCAGAGGAGTGGCTCTACGATCGCCTTTACGGTGCTTGGCTAGGCCGCTGCGCCGGCTGCACGTTAGGCGCGCCGGCCGAGCAGTGGAGGCCACACACGCGGGATCGGCTGATCAGATACCTAACCGCACTTTCGCCGCAGGAATGGCCCATTACCAACTATTTACCCGAGGATTCTCCAAGCGAGGTCCGAATTGTTGCCAGACGCGACGCGACCCGCGAGCGGCTACGTTATGTACCCGCGGACGACGATTTGACACACACGGTGATCGCGCAGATGGCCTTGCAGATGGCTCCCCATCCTACCGAGTTCCGTACGCTGCATCTGGCGCGAACCTGGTTCAGGTACATGCCGTATGCAGTGACAGTAGGCGGGACATCCATGCTGGCGCTGCGGAACCTGGTCATCCGTTATCCGATGGAGCTGGTCGCCACGGGGACGAGGCCGGATGATGCGGCGTTTGATTCGCAATGGTTCGATCGGTCGGCGCAGGATGACTCGCAGTTCGATTGGCATTGGGTTGCCACGCACAGCAATCCCTTCCGAGAGGACATCGACGGTGCCCTCCGCGCTGATTCTTATGGCTATGCCGCGCCTGGCCTGCCAGAGTTGGCGGCCAGTCTAGCCTGGCGGGACGCGCGACTGTCGAATGTGAAGAATGGTCTCTACTGCTCCATGTTC
>CAZQDO010000089.1:8705-15174 GCA_964592085.1 uncultured Anaerolineae bacterium
TGTTCTACGCAGCGATGATCGCCGCTGCATTTGCTTTAGATGACCCGTTGGCTGTGGTAGAGGCTGGCCTGGCTGAGATTCCCAGTACCTCAAGGTTGTACGCAGCAGCAAAACAGGTGATCGCCATCTGCCGACGGCACCAATTCCAGAGCGATCGAATAGAGGAAGTCCACGCAGCCATCTATGAAGTCTTTGGCAACGACGATATGGGCACCCCGAACAACATGGCGATGATCGTGTCCGCGCTACTGATGAGTGGTGGGGATTTTGAGAAGGTGATTACCTATGCGGTCATGGGTGGGTTTGACTCCGACTGTACAGCGGCTACGGCCGGCTCCATCGCCGGGGCTATGCTCGGAGCGCGACGTCTGCCGGACAAGTGGATCAGACCTCTCCACGACACTCTGTATGCCCAAATAGCCAGGTATGATCCCATCGCGATCAGCGAGTTGGCACGACGCAGCGTCGAGATCGCCCAGCGCGTGCTGAGCAAGGATTAAGCTGGCATCTGATGCGAAACGTTTAGAGCTGTCTATTGCATGCTTTATATGTCTACGACGGGAAGGAGGGAGTATAAGCCAAGTACAATGACGATGTCTGCAACAAGGCCTTTCAGTTATCGGATCAAGGACGCTTGTTCCATCTAAAGGAGGACTCTGATGAAACGCTTTATCACTGTTCTGCTCAGCGTGCTGGCGATCGCTGGACTGATGGCTGCCTGCGCCCCTCAGACAGTGGTCGTCAAGGAGACCGTGCAAGTCGAAAAGGTCGTCAAAGAGACGGTCAAAGAGACCGTGGTCGTGGCGGGCACACCCCAGGTGATCGAGAAGGAAGTGACCAAGATCGTTGAAAAGGTGGTTGCTCCCACAGCGACCGCTGCGCCTACTGCCGCGCCCTTGGAGAAGGAATCGCCTATGCTGGCCGAGCAGGTCAAGCAGGGCAAGCTGCCCCCATTGGAGCAGCGACTGCCCGAATCACCGGTGGTGGTCACCGATGGGACGCTAGCTTTCAAGGGCGCCATCCCTGACTTGGCTCTTGGGCAGTACGGCGGGACCCTCCGAACGCAGCATGCGGCTGGGGGCGGCCTGGACGTAGAGACCTTTTACATGAACGTCGAACCGGTAGTCACCGGGCCAGACATCAGCCTGGAAGGTCTCTATGGCAACGTGTTTGAGAAGTACGAGGTCTCGCCCGACAACAAAGAGTTCACCTTCACCCTGCGTAAGGGGCTCAAGTGGTCTGACGGCGTGCCAGTAACGATGGAAGACGTCAAGTTCACGATTGAAGACATGTACTTCAATGAGGAGTATCAGCCCACCCTGCCACGTGGCCTGCAGTCAGCCGATGAGGCCAGAACGCCCGCGGTGTTCACGGTCTTGGACGACTGGACCTTCAAGCTGACCTTTGCGGCTCCGGCTGGGTCGGTCCTCAAGGATCTGGCCGTCGGCGGCCGGTGGGGCAGCTGGCCCAGCTACGAGGTGCTGGTGAACCCCAAGCACTATCTCCAGCAGTGGCATCCCAAGTATGCCAATGCCGATGCACTCGCAGCAGAGCTAGCAAAAGAGGGGCTCAAACCCGAGGAGTGGCCAAAGCTATTCGCCCTGAAATACTGCAATCACTGGAGTAGAGGCAGTGTGCTGGAGAGGTGCGTCAACTATCCCATGCTGTCGCCGTACATGGTAACGCAGGTGACCGTTGAGGCCGGCACCCTGGAGCGCAATCCCTACTACTTTAAGGTGGATTGGGCGGGCCGCCAACTGCCCTACATCGACAAAGTGGTGTCAGTGGCCACTGCTGACTCTCAGGCAGCCTCGTTGCTGGCCTTGAACGGCGAACTGGACCTGTACTGGAACATCGACCTGCTTCAAGCGGCCCTGTTCATGGAGAAGGGCAAAGAGCTCGGCTATGACCTGATCTTGAATATGAGATACCATGCCGACGGCAATGCCTTCTTCTTCAATGGCTGCACTAAGGACCCGGTGGTGCGTGCCCTCTTTAATGACATCCGCTTCCGCAAGGCGATGAACTATGCCATGGACCGCGAGGAGATGAACACTAACATCTACCTGGGTTTCGCCTCTCTGCCCACGGATATCATGGAGTCGGAGTACAGCGTGGACAAGGCCAACGCTCTGCTGGACGAGATTGGCATGACCAAGAAGGATGCAAATGGCTACCGGCTCTCGCCGGAGGGCAAAGAGGTCAAGTTGTTCATCGAGTACTCGCCCACCGCGGCCACATTTGGCACCGCCAAGGCAGTTGAACTGTTCGCTGAGCACCTGAAAGCGGTCGGCCTGAATGCCGAGCCCAGGGCCACCGAAACGGCGCTGCTCGCCCAGCGGGGCGCCGACCACGAGATCCAGATCTATGCCTGGACAACCTTCACCCCTACTGACGCTAACGGCACCGAAACCAGCCGGCCCAACCAGTACCAGTGGTGCCCCGAGTGGAACTGGTTTGAGGCTTCAGGTACGCCGAAACCGGCAGACATGCCCACCGAATTCGTGGACTATATCCAGGCCATAGAGGACCGCGTGCAGTATGTACCGCGCTCGCCAGAGGATACTGCACTGTATGAGAAGATCGAGGCCTTCTACCGCGACAACTACTGGGTCTTGGTCAACTTGACCAACATCCCGACGCCGAGAACGGCCAGCACCAGGCTCGGCAACCTGGTGCGCAACGGGCCTGGACTGCCGCCTTCCACCAGTTCGGGATGGTGGCGTGCCTTGGAGATCGTGTACTTTAGGACGCCGTAGCACAACTACCTGATAGAGGAGCGGCGCGAAAAGGCCGCTCCCCCGAGGCAATTCCCGTCGCTGTGCCATAGTATCTCGGCACAGCGACGGGATAAGGAGAGCAGACGCATGCTACAGTACCTCGTTCGGCGTGTGCTGGGCCTTGTTCCGATGGCATTGGTCGTGTCTTTTACTGTCTTTGCCCTGATGGAGCTGTCTCCCGGCAATTACGTGGAGAGGTACGTGATGAACCTCAAAGCGCAGGGCATTCAGCTATCGGACGAAGAAGCGAAAAGGTTGACTCAGATGTGGGGCCTTGACCAGCCGTACTATGTCCGCTATTGGAGGTGGCTGCGCAACATACTGCAGGGCAACCTGGGCCAATCCGCGGTGTACGGGCGGAGCAACAAAGAACTCCTCGCGGAGGCCATGCCCATCTCTGTAGCGATCGCCGTGGCCGGAGTCGTGATCTCCTGGGGCATCGCTATACCGGTAGGGATATACTCGGCGACCCACCAATACTCGATCAACGACTATCTACTTACGTTTATCAACTTCTTTGGTCTGGGCACGCCGGGGTTCCTAATCGCCCTGGTGTTAGCCTGGTATTCCGTTGTGCACTTTGGGTTTGCACCGGTGGGCATTGTGTCGCCCGAGTACGCCAACCTACCCTGGACTCGGGCCAAATACGTCAATCTTGCCCTGCATCTTGTGGTGCCCGTTTTGCTGGCTGGTCTGACGAGCACAGGTGCGTTGGTACGAACCATGCGCAACAACCTGCTCGACCAGCTCCGGCAGCCCTATGTGATGACCGCTCGCGCCAAGGGTGTGTCAGAAACCCGGTTGCTGCTCAAGTACCCCGTCCGCGTGGCGTTCAATCCTTTCGTCAGTGCCCTGGCTTTTGTGCTGCCGGCGATCTTTTCGGGCGATGTGGTGATCGCCACAACTCTCGGACTGCCTACGATTGGCATGTACTTGACCACGGCAGTAGCTCAGGAAGACCAGTACTTGGCCGGCACGCTGCTGCTCTTTTACTCGATCGTGGTCATGGTCGGCACACTCATCTCGGATATCCTACTGGGCGTGGTGGATCCGCGCATCCGGCTCGGAGAAGGGGAATAGAACGTGAGCCCCACATTGAGGAGAAGGATCGGAACCAAGAAGCAGGGAGTGGGCACGCCAACCTCGAGCCAGAGAGACCAAGAGCGTTTCTATGCTTCTCAGTGGAAACTGATGTGGTGGCGCTTTCGCCGGCACAAGGTGGCACTTGTCTCGTCTGTCGCGCTGATAATCCTATATCTAATGGCCCTCTTGGCGGAGTTCATTATGCCGTATGGGGCTTGGGATCGTGTCGCTGCGGCCGCCCAGGCCCCGCCCACGTGGATCCATTTTCGTTCGCCTGAGGGTAGCTTGAGATGGCCTTTTGTGTACCGCGTCGAGCGCCAGGTGAGCCTCGAGACCTACGCCTGGAGCTATGTTGAAGTCGAAGACAAACCATACCCGGTTCGGTTTTTTGCGACGGGCGTACCCTACAAGTTGCTGGGTTTGTTCCCAACCGATGTCCACCTGTTCGGCGTGGATAAGGAGGCTGGGATCTGGCTGTTCGGCATGGACCTGCTGGGCTACGACATCTTTTCCAGGACCATCTACGGGGCACGGGTTTCGCTCTTTATCAGCCTGGTTGGCGTGTTCCTGACCTTCTTTTTTGGCATCCTGATCGGCGGAATCGCCGGGTATGCCGGGGGCTTTGTGGACTGGATACTGGAACGGGTCAACGAGGTCTTGCGGACGGTACCCACTCTGCCCCTCTTGGTCGTGCTCTCCGGGATTCTCCCCAAATCGTGGCCAATCGTGCAGACCTATTTCGTGATGACGATCATACTGTCCTTCGTGGGCTGGGTTGGTCTGGCCCGCGTCGTGCGTGGAAGATTGCTCTCTATGCGCGAAGAGGACTATGCCCAGGCGGCAAAGCTAGTCGGCTGCAGCGATATGCGCATCATCTTTCGGCATCTTTTGCCCGGGGTTATGAGCCACTTGATTGCTGCGCTCACGCTGTCCATTCCCTCGATGATCCTGGGTGAGACGGCCCTGAGTTACCTGGGCCTGGGCCTGTACCGTCCAGCAGTGAGCTGGGGCATTATGCTAGCGGACACGCGCAATCTCCAGGCCATCGCCAAGCTACCGTGGATGCTGATCCCGGCCGCATGGGTCTTGGCCACTGTCTTGTTCTTTAACTTTCTTGGTGATGGCTTGCGCGATGCAGCCGACCCACAGGGGAGATAAGAGCCAATAGCGGCCTGGATGGCAGCACAGGCAGCGGGGAGTTGGCGCCATGGATGAGGAGTTGGGAAATGAACTATGAGGACAAGAAGGGATATGAGGCAGTTCGGGCTTTGGCCCGGCAGGTCGCAGAGTTAGCTCGGACAGAAGAGAACAAGCGCCGGCAGAAGCTGTGGTGTGACGTGAACAGCCTGCGCAAGCCAGCACGTGCTCCCGTTCGATGCGAGGCGCCGCTCGGCGAGTTGCTACCTAGATCTGCTCTAACGTCCGTCGATCCATATCTGGCCCGCGTGGAGTATGGGCTGCGCGGGCAGTTGGTGCACTGGGAACTGGGAGACGATACGCCCCTTGAGCCGTTTGTCACGATTCCTCATGTCATGCACATCGAAGGCGAACATGTGTGGGGCCTGCCGGTGCGCGAAATCCCACCGGATGTGGAGCCCGGCGCGGTTCCTACCGGCGCCTTCCGATATGAACCGGCTATCCTAGAAGAGTCGGATCTCGATCGGCTGACACCGCCCCGCTATCACTATGATCGTGACACCACCCAGAGAAATGTCGAGCAAATGCAGGATCTACTCGGCGATTTCCTGCCCGTGCAGTTATCATCCGGAAACGGCTACCAACTGCATGGGTTGTACGGAGCATGGCTCCATGGGTGGGCCACCGGGCTTCGTGGCGTTGAACAGCTCTTGGTGGACATCATGGAGCGCCCCGCGTGGGTTCATCGACTGATGCGGTTTCTGATGGAAGGCTACATGTCAGCCATGGACCAATTCGAGGAGATGAACGTCCTCACCCTGAACAACGTGGGCTGGCTGGCCTGCGATGATCTCCCAGCGCCAGGCTTCGATCCTCAACATGTTCGCCTGAAGGACCTATGGGGCCGAAGCGAAAGCCAGGAGTTCCACGGAGTGTCGCCCACTCATTATGAAGAGTTCCTGCTACAGTACCAGAAGCCCATCCTTGAGCGGTTCGGCATTGTCTTCTATGGCTGCTGTGAGAACTTGACCCGGAAGATCAACCTGGTTCTCTCTATCCCCAACCTGCGGCGATTCGTGTGCTCCGCCTGGACTGACTTGGGCAGCGTGGTAGAAGCCGTGGGCGACCAATATGCTATCGAGTGGCGCCAAATGGCCAGCGAGGTCATCTATGCCGACGACCTGTCCCGTGTGCGGGCACATCTCGACCAGGGACTGAGGTGTGCCCAGGGCAGTCGCATCATGGTTGTTCTGCGGGAGGTGGCAACGCTTGCGAGAAGGTGGGAGCGCCCTGCCGAATGGGTGCGTCTCGCCAAGGAGCTGTCCGAAAAATACGCCTGATGTTGACCACCGATGTAGCACGACAGAAGGGATTTCTGCGTGAATGCGGAAGGACTTGTGGGCAGTGGCCTTGCAGGTCTGGTTCTCAATAATGGCTTCAAACAGATCGCCAAGGTGGCAGATTGCCTG
>CAZQDO010000090.1:0-11091 GCA_964592085.1 uncultured Anaerolineae bacterium
CACCGGCGACCAGGCCCGTCGCCCGATAGCCGAAGTGGCCCAGCAGTACCTGGCCGCGGTGGGCATAGATCTGCAGATCGAGGAGGCGCCTGTCGCTTCCATTCTTGAGGGGATGCGTGACTGCACGATGGACGCCTCTCTGTTCAACTGGACCTACGGCGATCTTGACCCGGACCCCTACGGGCAGTTGCACTCCGACGGCGGTAACAACTTTGCCTGCTACAGCAACCCGAGGATGGACGAGCTGATCGATCAAGGGGTTCAGGTCGTTGACCCGGAGAAGCGCCAGCCCATCTATTACGAGATCCAGGAGATCTTTGTGGAAGACGTGCCGGTGCTCTACATCATGGTTGACGACGGGTACCAGGTCTTTAGCAACAAGGTCAAGGGCCTGCCAGAGGGAGAGGTGCTCTCTTCTCTCGAGATCTACTTCCAGGCATGGCAGTGGTGGCTCGAGGAGTAATAACGAATCACCGCAAGTCTCAGCGGATCCAAGATTCTCAGCAGTGGCGGCTTCCACGTCTGTCCTGAGCTTCTCGAAGAGCCGCCGATCCGCGGGCATGGGAGCCCGCCCTGCTTCAGGACTTGGATCCACTGAAGCTGGTCTGAATTAGGCCGCAGTCAGTAGGGGCGACCAACTGGTCGCCCCTACATCTGGTGAGGCACACCCAGACCTGACAGGTTTCACAAGCTGCTTTTCGACGCCAATGTGTCTGGAATCAGATCGGATCTAGCTGAAAACGAACCCTTTCGGAAACCTGTCAGGTCTTAACTTACTGGCATCGAGTAAGGAGTCATCACAACCATGGCCAGATACCTTACCGTCCGTTTGTTTCACGGGCTGATCGTCGTCCTGCTGATCAGCCTGGCTACTTTTGCTATCATGCGCCTGCTCCCTGGAGACCCGGTGTTTCTTTTGCTGGGAGAAGGACAAGTACGAATCAGTCAGGAACAGATGGAGGCCATTCGGAACAAGTGGGGCCTCAATAGACCCTATCACGAGCAATATCTCGTCTGGATCAGCAATATGCTCCGGGGCGATTTTGGAAACTCACTGATTCGAACCGGGGTGCCGGTGCGAGACATGATCTTCGAAGCCCTGCCGGTGACGCTCAGGCTAAACGTCTACGCGCTGGCTGTTTCACTGGCCATCGCTATCCCGGCCGGGATTGTGGCCGGCGTGAGACGCAACTCCGTCTTTGATTATGCGGCCACCGTCGCCTCAACGTTCGGCGTAGCCTTGCCAAACTTCTGGATCAGCCTGATGTTGATCGTCATCTTCTCTCTCACGCTGCGCCTGGTGCCCCCGTTTGGCCTGCGATCGTCGAAGGGCTACATTCTGCCCGTCATCGTGCTGGTCACCGCGCAGACGGCCACGCTCACCCGCGTGATGCGTAGCGGCACCATCGAGGTGTTGGAAGAGGACTACGTGCGCACCGCCCGGGCCAAGGGCCTGGCCGAACGCGCCGTCGTCTTGAATCACGCGGTGCGCAACGCGCTGCTGCCCGTGGTCACCGTTATCGGGATGCAGATTGCCTTCATCCTCAGCGGCACCATCGTCGTCGAGACAGTGTTTGCCATCCCCGGCATTGGCCGCCTGTTTACCGATTCGGTGTTCCGTCTGGATTACCAGGTCGTGCAATCCATTGTATTCCTGCTCTCTGTTCTCGTCGTCGTGGCCAACCTGTTGACCGACATAGTCTACGCTTTCATTGATCCCCGGATACACATTGAATAGCCTGACCCGGTCAAGCAGGAACCAAACTGGGTACCTTACTACTCTTAAAATAGCCCGAACGAGTTCGGGGCTCCGGAGTCCTCAACTTGTTGAGGGGGATTTTCGACTGGGCCCCAAGTCCCATCGGCTACGGTCAGGAGACCCTGCCGAGCAGAGGATACCAAGGCACAAAGCAAAAAAGCCTCGTGCCTTTGAGGTACTAACATCGAACTAAGGAAGGAAAACATGGCAGAGGAACGGCAAGCGGCCAGCCTGGAAATTGGGTATAGACATCGGTCAGAGGTCCGGCGAGGATGGCGGCGTTTCAAAGCCAACCGGGCGGCCTTGATTGGGTTGGGTTTTATTATCCTCATCATCTTGATGGCCGTTTTTGCAGACTACATATCACCTTATGATCCCATTGAAATCGTTTCGGGCAAGCGCGGCGTCAGCCCATCCCTGGAGCACCCCTTGGGTTGGGATCACGTAGGGCGTGACTTAATGAGCCGGGTCATCTTTGGCGCACGGGTGGCATTGATTGTTGGTCTGGTAGCCAGCGCGGTGGCTGTCGTGATCGGTGTGGCCGTCGGGGCCGCAGCCGGTTATTTCGGCGGTGGAGTTGACTCTGTTCTGATGCGCCTGACGGACACTCTGATGGCCTTTCCCCTCATTGCACTACTGATTATGCTGGCCGCGGTTTTGGGTCCCAGCCTGGTCACCACGCTGATCGTCATTGGCACCACGACCTGGTCCAGTTACGCTCGCGTCGTACGCGCTGATGTGATGAGCCTGAAAGAGCAAGAGTTTATCCTGGCCGCTCGGGCATCTGGCACGAAAGATTTTCGCATCATCTGGCGCCATGTCCTGCCCAATGTGCTGGCGCCGGTGATTGTTCTTGCTTCGCTGGGCGTGGGTAACATCATCATTCTCGAATCCGCCCTTTCGTTTCTTGGGCTGGGCATTCAGCCCCCCAATCCCTCCTGGGGTGGAACCCTGGCCGATGGCCGGGCGTACATCACCTTATACCCTCACATTTCCTTCATGCCAGGCGTTATGATTTTCCTCACCGTGCTGGCCTTTAACCTGTTCGGCGATGGCCTGCGCGATGCCCTCGACCCACGTCAAAAGGATTTTTGATTTCGAATTGGCTATTGGTAGGGGCGGGACAAGTCGGGGAGGGTGTTGTATGGCTTCGACGCTCTCAATCCGATTTGCCTCGCCCCTTTGAATTGAGGAGGCCTCCCGTGAAAATCTTTCTTGCCAGCTTGAGCCAGGAGACCAACACCTTTTCCCCGTTTGCCACCGGCTACCGTGGCTTTGAAGAGCGCTATCTGGTGCAAGGCGGTGAGCATGGCGACAAACCGTCAGCCGTCGCCGTCTCGCCCATCATCTGGCGTCGCCGGGCGGTCGAACGCGGCTGGTCGGCGGTCGAGAGCCTGTGTGCCTCCGCACAGCCCGCCGGGATCACGGTCCGCTCTGTGTACGAGTCGTTCCGCGACGAGATCGTGACCGACCTGAAAGAGGCGTTGCCAGTAGACGCGGTGCTGCTTCGCCTGCACGGCGCCATGGTCGCCGACGGCTACGACGACTGCGAAGGCGACCTCATCGCCGCGATTCGTGCCGTCGTCGGCCCCGATGTGCCCATCGGCGCTGAGCTAGACCTGCACTGCCACCTCACCCAGACCATGATTGGCAACGCCACGGCCATCATCACCTTCAAAGAGTATCCCCACATTGACTTTGCCGACCGCGCCGAGGACCTTTTCCAGATCATTGCCGACGCTGTCGAGGGCAAGGTCCGGCCCCACATGGCGCTCTATGACTGCAACATGATCGGCGTCTACCCCACCACCGCCGAGCCGATGAGGAGCTTCGTGGATCACATCACCGACCTGGAGGGCAAAGACGGCGTGCTCTCTATTTCCATCGGTCATGGCTTTCCCTGGGGTGATGTGCCCGACCTGGGAACGCGAATCCTCGTCGTCACCGACAACCGTCCCGACCACGGCGAAGCGTTGGCCGAATCCCTGGGCCGCCAACTCTTTGACATGCGCGAGCACATCCAGCCGCCCTACCTGACCATTGACGAGGCTCTGGATCGAGTCCTGGCAGCCGGGGAAGGCCCGGTCGTGCTGGCCGACGGCTCGGACAACGCTGGAGGCGGCGCCCCCAGCGACTCGACCTTCATCCTGAGGGCGCTGCTGGAGCGGGGCATCGAGAATGTAGCCGTAGCCTGCGTGTGGGATCCAGTTGCCGTTCAACTGGCGATGGAAGCGGGTGAGGGCGCACAATTTGACCTGCGCCTGGGCGGCAAGATGGGGCCGATGTCGGGCGATCCGCTGGACCTGCGGGTGACAGTGGGCAAGATTGCCTCTCAGGCGACCCAGAGCTGGGGCAGGGGGCCGGACAAGGGACAATCGCAATTGGGCGATGCAGTGGCCCTGTACTCCCAGGGCGTCACCGTCGTCGCCAACACCATCCGCACCCAGGTGCTCAGCCCCGATGTGTTCACCAACGTCGGCATTGATCCAACCCAAAAGCGGGCGCTGATGGTTAAATCCATGCAGCACTTTCACGCGGGGTTTGCCCCCATCGCAGCGGACATCCTCTACGTGGCTGCGCCGGGCGCCCTGGTGCCAGATTTCAGAATCCTGCCCTATCAAAAGGCCAGGCGCAATCTGTGGCCGTTGAGCGAATAAAGAGAATATGGCAATACCCTAACCCGGACAAGCCGGAACCAAACAGGATTCAAAACCACCAAGTCACCAAGTTCTTTAGTTTTTTCCTGATTCGTGTCTTTGTGTCTTTGTGGTTGTTTTTCTTGCCCAATGTGCAAGAATTTCACCGGTAAGGTACTAATATGACATCGAGTTTCGAGGATTCACCGAATCCGGCGTCGTGAATTCGATGAATCCCTTGAATTCGTTGTCATATCTGCACAGGGAACCTCCACATAGCCATCCAGCAACACTCAACAGGGAGACCACCTAAAACATAGAAGATGAAGGAGGCACAATGCTCGACATTCTAATTCAAAACGGCCTGGTGATTGATGGGTCTGGTGCGCCTCGGCGCCGTGTAGAGGTGGCTATTGAGGGAAATCACATCGCTGAGGTTGGTCAGTTAGTGGGCGCAGAGGCAGAGGAGGTGATTGACGCCTCTGGGTGCGTGGTGACGCCGGGTTTCGTGGACATGCACTCCCACGCCGATTTCACCCTGCCCATTTGGCCGACGGCCGACAGCCTGGTGTACCAGGGCATCACCACTGTCGTCATCGGGCAATGCGGAGCTTCGCCAGCGCCGCTGCTTGCTGAGACCCGTGAGCAGGTCATCGCCATGACGGAAAGCGAAGACCAGCCTCTGCCGTGGGACCAGTGGTCTACCTTTGGTAGCTACCTGGATTATCTGCGTCAGATTGGGCTCTCTATCAATGCCGCGCCCCTGGTTGGGCAAGGGGCGATACGCTCAGCGGTGATGGCTTTCAGTGCCGAGCCGGCGACTGAGGAGGAAATCGCCCGCATGAAGGTCGAGGTGGTCAAGGCCCTGGACGAGGGCGCCATCGGCGTCAGCACCGGCCTCATCTACCCGCCAGGGTCCTATGCTTCTACCGAGGAAGTGATCGCTGTCACCCGGCCGGCCGGCGAGCGGGGAGGCTTCTACTTTAGCCACATCCGCAACGAGGGCGACACGCTGCTGGAGGCTGTGGCTGAGGCCATCCGCATCGGGCGGGAGACCGGCGCGTCAGTCCAAATCAGTCACTTCAAGGCCGCCGGAAGAGACAACTGGCATAAATCGGCCCGGGCCCTGGAATTGATTGATCAGGCGCGCGCCGAAGGGCTGGATGTCACCGCCGATATGTATCCCTATCTGGCTGGTGCCACGGGTCTGGTCGCTGCGCTTCCCGAATGGGCGCAGGAAGGAGGCAAAGAGGCTATCGCGAAGCGCCTCACCGATCCACAGACGCGCCAAAAGATGACAGCCGACATGAAGTCTACCGGCTTTTTCCGCATCGCCGAGTGGGACAAAGTGATGATCAGCGGTTCCCCGAAAAGGCGGGACTACGAAGGCCGATACATCGCCGATTTGGCCGCAGAGACTGACAAATCACCCCACGAGTGGATCTTCGACGCGCTGGCGGAGACAGAAGGCGACATCAGCATGATCATCTTCATGATGTCTGAGGACAACCGAGGGGAAGAACTGCGTCACCCGGCGATGATGATCGGCACGGATGCTTCCGGCCGGGCTACCGAGGGGCCTCTTTCCACAGGGATGCCCCATCCGCGCGGTTTCGGCACCTTTCCCCGCGTGCTGGGTCATTACGTCCGCGAACAGGGCGTGATCTCGTTGGAAGAGGCCATCTGGAAGATGAGCGGTTTTCCGGCTCAAAAGCTGCGCTGGCCAGACCGTGGCCTGGTGAAAAAGGGCTACAAGGCTGACCTGGTGATTCTGAACCCGGACACAGTCGCTGACCGGGCGACCTACGAAGCGCCGCACCAGTACCCCGTGGGCATCCCGCACGTCATCGTCAACGGCAAGTTGGTGATTCACAACAGCGCCCACACCCAGGCGCGCCCTGGGGGCGTGTTATAAACGATGGCTTATCCATGGCTCTTTGGGATTTCACAGGGTCAAAGTGTCGGAGTCCCCAACTTGTTGGGGGTGCGGAGGGTTTGTTAAGAAATAACTTCCCGTTTTCGACACCAGCAAAAGTCATCCTGAGCCTGTCGAAGGACGACTTTTGCGGCTCCCGGAGCTTGAAAACCCGCTCGAAATCACCCTTCGATAAACTCAGGATGATTTCTCGCTAGGCATCATGCGGGAAGCTATTCTTTTACAGCCCCTAAGTTGACACAGATGGTAGCCCTATAGACAGACTCACTACCGGACACTTTTTGAGAAACCAGGTTTTTTGGCTGTAGAAAGCGGCTCTCTCGCACCAAAGTGCGTTTCAGGGGCGGCACCTTGTCTGTTCAAAGAGGAAAAACCTGGTTTCTGAGCCGTTTAGAAAAAGTGTCCGGTAGCAAATAGACAGAGACACAACAGGAGGAGCTCGTGAAGAAAAGGGATTACACCCCATTGCTGGCCGAGCTTGCGGAAGCGTACAGCCAGTATGCGCCAAAGTCGGCAGCACTGAACGAAAAGGCGAAGAAATACCTGATTGACGGCGGCAGCCACACCCTGCGGCTTATCCAGCCCTTCCCGCCGCGCATCGTCGCCGCCCAGGGCGCCTGGATCAAAGACGAGGACGGCCACGACATTCTGGATTTCTGGCAGGGGCACCTGGGCAACGTCCTGGGGCACAACCCCGAGGTCGTCACGTCAGCACTGGCTCGCGCCTTCGAGGGTGGCTTAGGCTTGCAGACCGGCTTTGCGGACCAGTTGCAGGCCGAGACAGCCGAGATCCTCTGCCGCCGGACCGGCGCCGAGCGGGCGCGCTTTACAACCAGCGGTGCCCTGGCAACCATGTACGCCATTCTGCTCGCCCGCGCCTTCACCGGGCGCGACATGGTGATGAAGATAGGCGGCGGGTGGCACGGTGCACAGCCCTGGGGGCTCAAAGGCGTGGGCTTTCACGATGGGTTCCATCAGGTGGAAGGTGAAGGCGTCCCCCTGTCCGTGACCGACCAGGTCATCGTCACCCGCTTCAACGATCCG
This sequence comes from uncultured Anaerolineae bacterium, assembly GCA_964592085.1. Lineage (GTDB taxonomy): Bacteria > Chloroflexota > Anaerolineae > VGOG01 > VGOG01 > CAZQDO01. Next base: position 7,376 of record CAZQDO010000090.1, read on the forward strand.
GACATGTTGCACCAGCAATTCGAGCAGTACGGCGACCGGGTGGCCTGCTTCATCATCGAGCCGGTCCCTGGCGCGGGCGGTACGATGCCGGCGTCGCTGGAATACCTGCAAACTGTCCGCCAGTTGACGAGTCAATACGGGGCCGTGCTCATCTTCGACGAAGTGGTTTCCGGCTTCCGCTTCCGCGCCGGAGATGTCGGGGCGCTGTATGGCGTGCGACCCGACCTGGGCACCTTTGGCAAGGCCATCGGCGGCGGGATGCCGGTGTCCGCTGTGGTCGGACGGGCAGACATCATGGGCCTGGTCGGGCACGCGGAGGGCAGCCGGGTCAAGTTCTCCGGAGGCACTTACTGTGCGCATCCTGCCTCGCTCCTGGCCGCCAAGACCCTCATGACTTACCTGGTTGAACACGAGGACCAGGTCTACCCCCGGCTGGCCGAGTTGGGCGAGAAGATGCGCCGGACGATAGAAGCAGCTTTCTCTGAGGAGGGGATCTACGCCCGCTGCCTGGGCGACGGCAACGAGGCGCTGCCCGGCAGTTCCGTGACCACAGTCTGCTTTCCTTACCGGGAAGACGCTCGACTGGACAAACCAGACGCCGTGTTCGATCCCTCTGTGTGCGACGTCACCCTCAGCCAGACGGTGTTGGAACCGGCCTTGCTGTTGGAGGACGTGTGCATGATCAAGGGCCATGGCGGAGCTTCCGCCGCCCACACAGAGGCGGACATGGGTTTCCTGGCAGATGCCTGCCGCCGGGTGGCCCGTCGTGTCAAAGCGAGTTATTAGAGGATGAGGAGATTAAGGGATGCTGGACATTCTTGTTCAAAACGGCACGGTGGTGGATGGTTCCGGAGCGCCTGGGTATCGCGCAGACGTGGCGGTTGATGGGGATCGAATCGCGGAGGTGGGCGTGCTGGAAGGCGCGCAGGCCCAGACGGTGATTGACGCCTCTGATTGCGTGGTGACACCCGGCTTCGTGGACATGCACTCCCACGCTGATTTCACTCTGCCCGTCAACCCCACAGCGGATAGCATGGTGCATCAGGGCATCACTACTGCCGTCATCGGCCAGTGCGGCGCTTCGCCAGCACCTCTGCTGGAAGACACTCGCCAGCAGGTCATCGCTACACAGGAAACAGAAGACGTCCCCATGCCCTGGGACAAGTGGTCCACCTTTGGCAGTTACCTTGGGCATCTGACGGAGATTGGCACTTCGATCAACGTCGCGCCGTTGGTGGGGCAGGGCATGGTGCGGTGGGGCGTGATGGGACTGGGCGCTGATCCGCCCAGCGAGGAGCAGATGGCCAGGATGCAGAGAGAGGTGGTCAAGGCCATGGAAAGCGGTGCGATTGGCGTCAGCACGGGCCTGATCTATGCGCCTGGCTGCTATACCTCCACAGAGGAGCTCATCGCTTTCACTCAGCCGTGTGGCGAGCGGAACGGCTTTTATTTCAGCCACATCCGAGGCGAGGGCAAGACCCTGCTGGAGGCCATCGCCGAGGCCATCCGCATCGGGAGGGAGACCGGCGCGGCGGTGCAGATCAGCCATTTCAAGGCCTCCGGGCGTGACAACTGGAGCAAAGCCCCCCGTGCCCTGGAACTGATTGACCAAGCGCGGGCCGAGGGGCTGGACGTGACCGCCGACATGTACTCCTACCCAGCGAGCAGCACGGGTCTGGCCTCTGTGTTGCCTGAGTGGGCTCGAGAGGGAGGCAGGGAAGCCACGCTGAAGCGTCTGGCCGACGCCGGGACACGCTTCAAGATAGTGAGCGACATGCGGGCCAGCGGCAGTCTTCGCACCACCGAGTGGGACAAGATACTGATCAGCAGATGCCCCAGGAACCGAGATTACGAGGGGCACACCGTCGCCGACCTGGCCGCCGAGGCCGGGAAGCCACCCCACGAATGGGTCTTCGACGCGCTGCTGGAAGCGGCACTGGATGTGAGCATGATCTCGTTCACCATGTCGGAGGAGAATCGCGAGTTGGCCATGCGCCATCCAGCAATAATGATCGGCTGCGATGGGTATGGCTTGGCCACCGAGGGGTCATTGTCCCAGGGGTTGCCCCACCCTCGCAACTACGGCACCTTTCCCCGCGTGCTGGGCCACTACGTTCGCGAGCGAGGGGTAATCTCGTTGGAAGAAGCCATCAGGAAGATGAGCGGGTTTCCGGCCCAAAAGCTGCGCTGGACGGATCGCGGTCTGGTGAGAAAGGGCTACCGGGCCGACCTGGTAGTCCTGAACCCGGACACCGTCACCGACCTGGCGACCTACGAGGCGCCGCACCAGTACCCCGTGGGCATCCCGCATGTCATCGTCAACGGCAAGCTGGTGATTCACAATGACACGCATACCGGAGCACACCCAGGAAGCGTGCTCTGATCTAGTGGGAGAAACCAGGTTTTTTGCTCAGGAGTGCGTCTTGGGGCATCGAAAACGCCAACGATCGCGCACGTTCTGGGATGCAAAGGCTCCAAAAACCTGGTTTCTGACCGCTTATCCGGGTTCGTCCAGAATCCAATACAGGAGGTTATCAACCATGTCAAATGCTATTCAGGTTATTCAGTACGGGCTGGGACCTATCGGGAGCGCCGTGGCGCGCCACGTTGTAGAGCGGCCAGGGCTGGAGTTGGTCGGCGGGGTGGACATTGATCCGGCCAAAGTTGGCCAGGACGTCGGTGAGGCTATTGGTCTGGGACGACCATTGGGCTTTGTCGTGGCCGAAAAGCTGGCCCAGGTAAAGGCCGATGCCGACGTCGTGCTACACACCACCAGCTCTTACTTCGACCAATTCAAGGGTCAAATCATCGAGATCCTGGAAGCAGGTCTGGACATCGTCTCCACGGCGGAGGAACTGTCCTTCCCCTGGCTGGCCCATCCCCAGGAGGCCGCCGAGATTGATGCCGTGGCCAAGCGCGTCGGCAAAACGGTGCTGGGCACGGGCGTCAACCCTGGCTTCATCATGGACACGCTGCCCCTCAGCCTGACGGCCATCTGCCAGAGAGTGGATCGCATCAGCGTGACGCGGGTCATCAACGCCTCCACCCGGCGCGGGCCATTCCAAGCCAAGATCGGCTCTGGCATGACGGTAGACGATTTCAATGCTAAGATGGCCGCCGGCCGCATGGGCCACGTGGGCCTGCCGGAGTCTGTGGGGATGGTCTTCCACACCCTGGGCAAAGAGTTGACCCGTTACGAGTCTGGCGTGGAGCCGGTAGTGGCAGAGGAATTGGTCAGGACCGAGCACTTTGAAGTACAGCCCGGCCAAGTGAGGGGTCTCAAGCAGGTAGCGCGAGCCTACAGCGACGCAGCCTGCACTGAGCAGAGTCGAAGTGGCGAATTCATGACTCTCACCTTCATCGCCGCCCTGGATGCCGAAAACGAGGAGGATACCATCAAGATCACCGGCAAGCCGGATTTGGAGGTCAAGCTGCAGGGGACCAATGGGGACATCGCCACAGTTGCTATGGCCGTCAACGCCATCCGCCGCGTGCAGCAGGCCGCGCCGGGCCTGGTCACGATGCGAGACCTACCCATGGTGACGGTGTGGTAAGAGCCCATCCGGAAACTGCTCCCGCACCCGGGGACGGGTGCGGGAGCAGTTTCCGGAATAGGTACTAAGCGCGCCTGAGTCACAGGTCTGTCACCGCGTTCTTGATCAGCTCAACCCGCAACAACTTGCCGCGAGACGTCATCTCCACCGCCACCACGTCAA
>CAZQDO010000090.1:11101-15151 GCA_964592085.1 uncultured Anaerolineae bacterium
GGAGATAGGTCTGAGCCAGCTCCACCAGCTTGGACTGCTTGGCCGGCGTCACCGACTCCTCAGGCGATCCATACTCCCGACCTCGCCGGGTACGCACCTCGACGAAGACCAGGCAATCGCCCTCCTCGGCCACGATGTCTATCTCACCTACCGGGCAGCGCCAGTTGCGCTCGCGCACGACGTAGCCCCGCTCCTCCAAATGGGCCGCCGCCAAATCTTCACCCCGCTGCCCCAGCTTCCGCCTAGCTCCCCTCATCGAACACCCGCCTTCACTTCACGTTTTACGCTTTACGTTTCACGCTGTCGCCCTCTCCACCATCTGCCGCGAGATCTGATTGTGGCGGGCCACGATCTCCCCCAGGTCAAAACCCACCAGGTGACCATCCTCAACTACCACCCGACCGTTAATCACCGACAGATCCACGTTGACCGGCGCACAGAAGACCAGCGCGGCCAATGGATCGTGCAAGGCGCCGGCGTACCCCAGCCGGTTCAGGTCAATGGCGATGAAATCGGCCGCCTTGCCCACTTCCAGTGAGCCGATGTCGTCACGGCCCAGGACAGCCGCCCCGCCCAGAGTGGCCATCTCCAGGGCCTCCTGAGCACTGAGCGCTCCCGCGCCCTTCTGAACCCGCTGCAAGAGCATGGCCACGCGTGCCTCGGCTAGCATGTGGGAACTGTCGTTGGAAGCGCTGCCGTCCACCGCCAGACCCACCTTGACGCCTGCGTCCAGCATCTCGCGGATGGGGGCGATCCCTGAGCCCAGGCGCATGTTGGAACTGGGACAGTGGGCCACGCCGGTGCCTGTCCCGGCCAGCAATCTGATCTCATCTTCATTGAGGTAGATGGCGTGGGCGTAGGAGACATCAGGGCCCACCCAGCCCAGCTTTTCCATGTATTCCGCCGGACGGCAGCCGACTTTCCCCAGACAGAAACTCTCCTCGTCCAACGTCTCGGCCACGTGAGTGTGGAGGTGTAGGCCATGCTGGCGAGCCAAAGCCGCCGACTCCCTCATTAGCTCCGGCGTTACGGAGAAGGGGGAACAGGGAGCGACGACGATGCGGCACATCGAATAGGGCGCCGGGTCGTGGTGCTGCTGTATCACTCGCTCGCAGTCGGCCAGGATATCTTCTGCGCTCTGGACGACCCGGTCTGGCGGCAGCCCTCCCTGGGACTGCCCCAGGGACATGCTTCCCCGGCAGGGGTGAAAGCGGATGCCCAGCTCACGAGCGGCACGGATCTCGTCGTCCAGCGAAGCATCGTTGGGGAAGAGATACAGATGGTCGGTGGTAGTGGTGCACCCAGAGAGAATCAACTCCGCCAGGCCCACCAGCGCGCTGACGCAAACAGCCTCGCCGGTAAGCTCAGCCCATACGGGGTACAGGCTACGCAGCCAATCGAAAAGCTCGACATCCTGGACAGCGGGCAGAGCGCGGGTCAGGGTCTGGTAGAGGTGATGGTGGGTATTCACCAACCCCGGCAGGACGACCATTCCCGAGGCGGTGACGATCCGATCAGCCACCTGGGGCAAATCCCCGGTTGGTCCTACCGCTTCGATGACGTTATCCCGCACGAAGATGCCGCCATCCTCAATGCGCCGCCTCCCCTCGTCCATGGTGGCCAGCAAGGTAGCATTTTTGACTAGCAAGGTAGACATGGATAACTCCTCCTCCTTGAATCCCACCTTAAAATGGCGGTGTCAGACACCTTCACAACCAGCAACGCCATGTCGCCGTGCTGCACAGTTCCCGCCAGGAAGCGATCCACCTGGTCGAAGGTGTAAACGAATTGTGTCTGGTACATAGATTATACCAGACACATTCGATGAAGTCAATCAGATTGTAGAGTCATTCTTGCAGCTTCGGCAGGGGCGACTATCCTCCCGGACCCACACCCTCAGGTCTGAGTTTCTTCCAGTCAGGCAAGCCGCCGCCGGACGCCACAACAACTTTGGAGATGTGCTCGTCCAGGGTGTCAGCGACGGAATCAATCGTCTCGGCGTCAAAGGACTTGAGAGCTGCGATCTCTTGCTCAGTCAGTTCATAACCCGCCAACGCCTCCTCGGGGTTGGCGAACAGGACCTGGCGGAACTCGCTGTCCAGCACCGACCTGCCAACGACAGCCTCCATCGCTTCCTTCGACATTGTGACTCACCTTATCCTACTCTTGGCCCAACGTCACATTCGTCCAGGTGTCGGAGTTGAGATCATAGGTCCACGTCTCCGCTGAGTAAGCATCGCCAGCACCAACTCTGCCGCCAAACAGAACCACTAGATCCAAGGCGGGACTGTAGGCCATGGCATGCAAGGTTAACTCGGGGGGAGTCTCGCCGGGCTCCATTTTCGTCCACGTATTGGTGTTGTAGTCATAGGCCCAGGTCTCGTCAGTAGTGTAATCGCCCTGCCAGCCACCGCCCCCGTAGAGGATGCTCCGATCCGACTCAGAATCGTACGCTAGCGCACCGAAGGCACCTTTCAGCGGCCGTTCGACCGTTTTGCTCTCCGTCCAGGTGTTGGTATTGAAATCGTACGCCCACATATCATCGAGGGCGCCCTTCCATATGAACACCCTATCCGATTCCGCATCGTAGGTCATAGCCTGGAACCATGTGGCTGGCGGACTGGTACTGGGCTTCATCTCCGTCCAAGTATCCGTATTGAAGTCGTATGCCCAGGTCTCCTTGAGCGTAACCGCCCCACCCGTGTCGGCTTCACCGCCGAAGAGAATGACCCTGTCCGATTCTGCATCGTAAGCCATGCGAATCCCCTGCAGGATTGGGGGGCCGGCTGCCTGTTCAGTCCACGTATCCGTATTGTAATCATACGCCCAGGTGGTTCTGTTGCCACCGAAGGCAGCGTCGACACCCCCGTACAGAATAATCCGGTCCGACTCGGCGTCGTACACCATATCGTGTCCGGCTTTGGCGCTGGGTTGTATTGGAGGGTTCATCTGCGTCCACCGATTGGTCGTAGGGTCATACGCCCAGGTGTCATAACCGACGGCACCGCTCCATGCTCGTTCTAGCTCGCCTCCGAACAGGACAACCCGGTCTGACTCGCTGTCATAGGCCATGGCGAGAAAACCCCTTGCCTGAGGACCGGGCAGGGCTGTGTCTGTTGGCGGGACTGGGGTGGGGGGCAGCGCAGCATGGCCCGGTGTCACATTCGTCCAGGTGTCGGAGTTGAGATCATAGGTCCATGTCTCCGCCGAAAAAGCATCGCCAGCACCAACTCTGCCGCCAAACAGAACTACTAGATCCAAAGTCGGGTTGTAAACCATGCTGTGAGAGGTTAACTCGCCGGGAACCCCACTGGGTTCCATCTTCGTCCACGTGTTGGTGTTGTAGTCATAGGCCCAGGTCTCGTCACTTTTGTTGCCGCCCCCACGGTAGCCGCCTCCGTAGAGGATGCTCCGATCCGACTCAGAATCGTACGCCAGCCCACCGAAGGCTCCCCTCGACGGGCGTTCGTCTGTTTCCTTCTCCGTCCAGGTGTTCGTATTGAAATCGTACGCCCATACGCTATTATCGGGGCTTCCCCACCACATGAGCACCCTATCCGATTCTGCATCGTAGGTCATAACCTGGAACCATTGGGCTGGCGGACTGGTACTGGGCTTCATCTCCGTCCAGGAATCCGTATTGAAGTCGTAAGCCCAGGTCTCGTTCAACATCCCCTGCGCCTGGCTGGCTCCGCCGAAGAGAATGACCCTGTCTGACTCCGCATCATAAGCCATGCGAATCCCCTGCTGGGCTGAAGGGCCGGTCGCCTGTTTGGTCCACGTATCTGTGTTGAAGTCATACGCATAGGTAACCGTGTCGCCAGGGCCGACACCCCCGAACAGGATGATCCGGTCTGACTCGGTATCGTACACCATGTCGTGATTGGCTCTGGTGCTGGGGGGTGTCGAAGGGTTCATCTGCGTCCACCGAAGAGTCGTTGGGTCATACGACCAGGTGTCACCGCCCGCAGGCCCCGAATATGCATTCCCTAGCCAGCCCCCGAACAAGACAACCCGATCTGACTCGCTGTCATAGGCCATGCTGAACAG
>CAZQDO010000091.1:0-15108 GCA_964592085.1 uncultured Anaerolineae bacterium
TACACCTCGCTCTTGCTCCTGGGCTTCGCCGCCATCTTCCTCGCTGGTGCCTGGCCAAGAATTCACTCTGGACACAAATCCCTCGTTGCCTCGTTGCCTCATTGCCTCATTGCCTCGTTGCCTCTACTCTACTGCCTCTTCCCCGTCCTGATGATGTACGTTCTTTCTTTGCTGCGACCTGCCTACCGGCCCAAGTTCTTCCTGGTCGGGAGCCCGGCCTTCTGCCTTATCCTCGCACAGGGCATCGTCCAGTTGAGCAACGTAGCAGGCAAGCGCATCGCTACCCGCTACCTGCTACCTGCTGCCTGCCTGATCTTCATCAGCCTGGCTTCCAATACATCCCTCCAGAATTATTACTTCAACCCCCAGTACGCACGAGACGATTATCGCGGCCTCGCCCAGTACATCTCCGCTCTGGAGAGGGAAGGCGATGCGGTGCTGCTCAACGCCCCCAATCAGTGGGAAATCTTCACTTACTACTACAAAGGCGAAGCTCCTGTCTACCCCTTGCCCCGCTCGCGGCCTTTGGACGAGGCCCGAACGGCCGAGGAGCTGACGGAAATCGCCGCTCAGCATGACCGCGTCTTCGCCGTCCTCTGGGCCGTTGACGAAAGCGACCCCGGCCGCTTCGTCGAGGGCTGGCTGGCAGAACGTGCCTACAAGGCCCTGGATACCTGGTACGGCGGTGTGCGCCTGGCCATCTATGCTGCGTCCATGGCTCCGGCGAAGGAGATCCAGAATCCCCTCGAAGCAAGGTTGGGCGATGAGATCGCTCTCCTGGGCTACAACCTTCCCATTCGCGAAGTGGAGGCAGGCGACATCCTGCCCCTCACCTTTTTCTGGCAGGCCCTGGCCCAACCCCAGGAGCGCTACAAGGTCTTTGTTCACGTTGTGGACAAAGCCGGTCACATCGTCGGCCAGCAGGATAGCGAGCCCGGCGATGGGATGAACATCACGACCTTTTGGCAGCCTGGTGAAACCGTGGCCGATAACTACGGCGTCCTCATCCAGCCGGGCACACCGCCGGGCCTGCATCGGATTGATGTGGGCATGTACAGTCCGATCTCAGGTCAGCGATTGACCATCAGTGATAGAGACCAAACTGACGACAGCCTTTTTCTGAATCTGATCAGAGTCCTGCGCCCTGGCAAACCGCCTTCCCTGGCCGCACTGAAGATGCAACACGAAGAGGGGACCCAATACGACGACTTGACCCTGCTGGGCTACAGTCTGTACAAAATGGGCTATGAGCATCAGCCAACCGAGCCTCTCCACCCTGGCGACGTCGTTCACCTGGACCTCTACTGGCGAGCCTTTCGTGCGCCTCAGCACGATTGGCAATTGACGCTGCAATTGCTGGACGACGAGGGAAACATCCGGGCCACTCAACAGGCCGATCCGTCCGGCGTGGATTATCCAACCACCGACTGGGAAGTCGGAGAGGTAGTGCGAGGCCAATACGACGTCTTTATCCCCTCGGATGCTCCTCAGGGAAGCTGCCGCCTGAAAGGGCAACTCGTTCGGCTCCCTGATGGCAAGGCTATGAGGTCTCCCTGGGTCTCGCAGCAGTTTTTGGTTCAATGATGATGCCCTCGGACATGACGTTTCGCGTTTCGGTGATAGCTACTGTCAAAAACGAAGCCCAGGCAGTACACAGGTTGCTGGACTCCCTGGCAGCCCAGACCCGCCCACCCGACGAAGTGATCTTCGTGGACGGTGGCTCGACCGATGGTACTGTGGAGGTTCTGGAGGAGTACGTCGCTGGGAGCACTGTGCCGCTGAAGGTGCTGGTGCGCCCAGGAACCAACATCTCCCAGGGGCGCAACGCAGCCATCGCCGTGGCCACAGGAGAGATCGTCGCCAGCACCGACGCTGGAGTAAGGCTGTCGCCGAATTGGCTGGAGGAGTTGGTCAGGCCCTTTGAGGGGGCGAGGGAATTGCACGTCGTCTCTGGCTTCTTCGCCCCCGATCCCCAATCCGTCTTCGAAACGGCCATGGGGGCCACCGTTCTGCCCGTCCTGGCCGAGGTCAAGCCCGAGAAGTTTCTACCCTCCAGCCGCTCGGTGGCCTTCCGAAAAGCGGCATGGGAGCGAGTCGGCGGCTATCCTGAGTGGCTGGATTACAGCGAGGATCTAGTCTTCGACTTCAAGCTGAGGGACCTGGGCCCCTTCGCCTTCGCCTCCAAAGCCCTGGCCTACTTCCGTCCCCGGCCAAGCCTTGCCGTCTTCTTTCAGCAGTATTATCGCTACGCCCGGGGCGACGGCAAGGCGGATCTCTGGCGGGTGCGCCATGCCATTCGCTACGCTACTTACCTGGTAGCTGTTCCCGTCATCTTTCTACTGGGCCTTTGGCAGACTCCTTTCTGGTGGCTGCTCTACCTGGCTGGCGGAGTCATCATGTTTTGGACGCCCTACAAGCGCCTCTGGCCGATGATCAAGGGCTATGGCTTTGCTGACAAGATCAGAGCCATCCTCTGGGTGCCCATCATTCGCGTGACGGGCGACGTAGCAAAGATGCTCGGCTACCCTGTGGGGGTCCGCTGGCGACTGCGGCACCGAGAGCTTGTCAATGCATAAGACAGCGAATCAACGGGAGAGGCTGAATTTGACAAAAACGGTAAAATATGCTATGTTCTACAGTGTAAGAACGGCAGGTTTCTGCGTTGGGGATCACTTAATTGGTTTGCCGCCAGAGCTTCTTGTCCGCTCTGGCGGTTCTTGGTTTAGCGTGCTCGTTGTGCTCGATTCCGCGTAGGTATCGAGCTTCGAGAAAAAAAGCAACAGGAGTAAGGAGGTATCAAAAGATGGAGAGGATCACTGGCACGGTTAAGTGGTTCAGTCGCGTGAAAGGCTATGGCTTCATCCAGCCCGATGGCGAGAACCAGGAGGACGTCTTCGTGCACTACTCGGCAGTCGAGGGCACGGGGTTCCGCAACCTGGATGAGGGTGAAAGGGTGGAGTTCTCTGTTGAGGACAACCCCAAGGGCCCTCAGGCTGTCAATGTAGTCAAACTTGGCATTGGGTTCTGATGGCGCCAAAGCCGACCTAATAACCGAGCCTTCAAGACTTGGTTTGGCGCGCTAGCCAAAGCCCCGACGCAGGTTAGACTCCGTCGGGGTCTTTCTTTAACTCATCATTATCTGGAGTGTAAAACCGCTTTGCTCTGGCTGGATCTGGTGATCCAGCCGCTGAGCGACGGATTGCCAAATCCGTCGCGATCATAGATGAATCTGGAGGACGAAACATGGCAAACAAACTGCGTATCATTCCCCTGGGAGGTCTGGGGGAAGTAGGCAAAAACATGATGATTTTGGAGTATGGCAAAAACATCATCATCATTGACGCGGGGATTATGTTCCCAGAGAACGACATGCTGGGCATTGATTTCATCATCCCCGACTTCAACTATCTTATGGACAAGAAGGATATGGTGCGGGGTATCATCCTTACCCATGGCCACGAGGATCACGTGGGGGGACTCCCCTATGTGCTCCAGGAGATCAAGGCGCCCATTTACACCACTAGGCTGACCCGCGGCCTGGCGGAGGTGAAGCTGAAGGAGAGCCACCTGCTGGACGAGGCAGAGCTGAATACCATCCAGCCTGGCGACAACATAGCTTTGGGGCCTTTCCGTATCGAGTTCTTCCACGTCTGTCACAGCATCCCCGATGGGGTGGGATTGGCCATCCAGACGCCCGTGGGCCTGGTAGTCCACTCTGGCGACTTCAAGTTTGATTACACCCCGGTGGACGGCAAGCCCCCCGATTTCGCCAAGCTGGCGGAGCTGGGCGGACGAGGTGTCCTGGTGTTAATGTCCGACAGCACCAACGCCGAGCAGCCGGGGGCCACCCCTTCGGAGAGGGCTATTGACGATGCCTTCGAGAAGGTTTTCCAGGAGGCGGAGGGGCGCATCATCGTAGGCACCTTTGCCTCCCTCATCTCCCGCATCCAGCAGGTGGTCAACGCCGCCATCCATCACGAGCGCAAAGTGGCCATCGCTGGACACAGCATGGTCGAGAACGTGCGCATGGCCCAGGAGTTAGGATACCTGGCCATTCCACCAGACGCCCTGATCAAGCTGGAGGACGTTGATAAGCTACCCCAGCACAAAGTGGTCATCATCGCCACAGGCACCCAGGGTGAGCCCTCCTCGGCCCTGGCCCGCATGTCCGTCGGCCGACACCGCCAGCTCAAGGTCGTTTCCGGCGATACGATTATCATCTCCGCCCATGCCATCCCGGGCAATGAGGAGATGATCCACCGCACCATCAATCGCCTTTTCCAACAGGGGGCCAACGTGATGTACGAGCAGATCGCTCCGGTACACGTCTCGGGCCATGCCAGCCAGGATGAACAAAGGCTGCTCATCCACCTGGTTCAACCGAGGTACTTCGTGCCCATTCACGGCGAGCTGCGTCATCTGGCCATGCATGCTCGGATCGCCCAGGAAATGGGCGTCCCCGCCAATAACACCATGGTCGTGGAGAATGGCTACGTTCTGGAGTTCGATGGGGAGAGCGGTCGAATTGGCGAGCGGGTGCCTGGCGGCTACGTCTTCGTTGACGGAGCGGGGGTGGGTGACATCGGCCCGGTGGTGATGCGCGATCGGGAGGCCCTCGCCAGTGCCGGCTTCGTGGTGGCAGTGATCAAGCTGGATGGAAAAACGGGGCAGCCGGCAGGGCGGCCGGAGATTATCTCCCGCGGCTTCGTCTACGTGAGGGACTCGGCGGAACTCATCGAGCAGGCTCAGGACAAGATCCTCGAAGTCACAGAGAAGAGCAACCTGGGACGAGCAGCCATTAGCGACAAGGTGCGAAGTGAGTTGGGCAAGCTGTTCTACGGCGAGACCAAGCGTCGCCCTATGATCATACCTGTGATTCTGGAGGCGTAGCCGGCTCTCTATCTCGATTCCGCCGAGTTCGTGTCAAAAGGAGGTAAGAAAAGCGAGGTTTTTGCGTCCTATTAGTAGAAGTACAAAAAACAATGAACCTGCATAAGGAGGCAAAAACCATGAAGAAGATAGCAGCTATAGGATTACTGGTGATACTGGCCGTGAGCCTTGTCCCATCTGCGGCTCTGGCGGATCACACTGTTAGGATCTACGACGGCATCGCCGACACTCGCGAGGAACTGGTGTTCTCAGTAGCGCCCGCAGGTGGAGACAAGTGGCGAGTCTTCCAGGGGCTCTCGACGGGCAGCAGCAACGATACCATCTTGACCCTGAAAGGCAACCGTATCTACAAGGGCAAAGTCCTGACCAATGACAACGTGTTGTTCACTATCAAGAACGACCGCATCATCCCTGGTGTGGACAGTCGGGCTTCCAACGCCATCTATACCGTGCGCGACGGCCGCGTCTACGCTGGGAAGGTCACGACCCCGGATAATATCCTCTACTCGTTCGATGATTCCACTGATCGAGGGCGGCTCTACGAAGGCATCAGCAAGCAACTGAGCAACGTGGTCTTCACGGTAGACGGTCACATGGATGAGATTCTGTTCCTGCTGCCGATCCTGGCCGATGGACGGTTCTAAGTTCAGGCAGAGGCAAGTGGTGAATTAGCGAAGAGGGGATCTTGCGATCCCCTCTTGTTATTTCAATAGACCTGCCTTTCGAAAGCGCGCTAGACAGTAGCGCGCTTTTGTGTTATAATCGGATTGTAGCGCGATTTGCCCTCACCAACCCCCTATTCCCCCTCGCGGAGAGAGAGGGCCATTTGAGTCAAGCAGGAAAGGCAGGTGCAGCATGAAGAAGATGATTCGTGTCAGCCTCTTGTTCTTCGTTGTCCTCCTTATCATCCCGTCAGTGGGCAGGGCTCAAGGGGCTCCCACTATCACGCAGGTGAATTCTCAGGTGGTAGTCCTGGAGGATGCCAATCTCGATGTCAAATACCGCTTGACCTTCTTGGAGAGCGAGCCTCGGGACAAGATCACCACCATGGGCCCCTTCGATGCTGGCCATCGCATCCTGGACGCCCACATTGAGCACGACGGCCAACAGACGCCCGTGAGCCTGGTCAGCAAGGGCGGCGGCTTCTACACCGTCCCCTTTGGACTGACCACCCAGGCGGGCCGGGAGTACACCGTCCAGGTGCACTATCGGGTAGAGCGTGCTCTGGACGTGACAGAGATTGACGGGGTGGAGCACCGCGTGCTGGCCTGGGCACCCATTCAGTGGAATCTGTCCATCGGCGAGCAGATCGTGACCTTCATCCTGCCCATCGAGCTGCCGGCCAACGTCACCCAGCCGGAGCAAGTGACCGATGAGCTGGTGGACCAGGCAGCCATCGTGGTGGACAACGCCAACGTCTCTTCCTTCGACCGCTGGGTCTACTATCCCACCCCCGACGAGGCCAGCGGCAAGAACTGGCTCTCCATCTACATCTCCAAGAAGAACGTTCCCCCTGAGTACCACTTCACCCCCAAAATCTACATCCCTGGCCGCTACTTCGCCGAGCTGCCGGCCGAGACCGTCGCTCCCGCCGAGGAGTTCACTCCCACTGAGGAGCCTGAGCCTACGGCCAGTCGCTCGCTCCTGCCTTACCTCTTTCTCTTCGGAATCCTGGGCCTGTTCGTAGCCGGTGTCGTCGTCTTCATCATCTTCCGCCTGGTCTCGCCCAAGGCTGCGCCGGAGGAGTACGAGGCCCCGGAGATCGAGATCGAGACCTTCGCTCAGCCAGGGGTGGTGCCGGACCTGGACGCCATTGAGGCCGCCCTCTACATCGGCGACACGACCAAGGTCATCACCCTGGTCATCATGGCCCTCTCTCAGCGGGGCGTGCTGACGGTGCTCAACAAACGCCCCCTGCAACTGGAGGTGACCAACCCCGACGTGGAGATGACCGACTACGAGCGGGCACTGGTGGCGGGCATCGCCGACGACGGCACCTTGCCCCAGTCCACTATCGAGCGGGTGATGGCTCTGCTCTCGGCGCGGTTGCAGAAGAAGATGTGGAACGCCGACCCGGAGGCCACCCGCGACACCTACCGGCGGCGGGCCGAGGATGCCTGGGACGACTACCGCCGCTCGGACCCCGTGCATCCCTGGGGTTGGGGCCACCCGGCCTTCCCCTGGATCATCCTCGCTCCCAGCTACCGGCCCTATCGCCCTGTCCCCGTTCCCGTCACTCGGGGACCCACGCCCCTGGAGACGCTGCGCGAATCCCCGCTGGTCGGCAGCGCCGACCAGATGGCCGGTGTGATGGAAGGCGTGGCCGACAACATCACCACCCGCGCCGAGGGACTGGCCACCTCCGCCACCGATTTCCTGGACCGCATGGTCGGGCGGGAGGATGCCGGCTACGACGCCTGCCACTCCGCCTGCCACAGCGCGTGTCACTCCGCCTGCGTCCACGACGCTTGCCACAGCGCCTGCGTCCACGACGCCTGTCACAGTGCCTGCCACAGCGCGTGCGTCTGCCACAGCGCGTGCCACTCTGCTTGTCATAGCGCGTGCGTGAGCAGTTTCTAGGTTGCGTCAGCGTGTGAAATTCGAGGAACCACTGGGGAGCGTGTACGCCCCCAGGTAGGTCCCTGTTTCGGATATGGAATATTAGCCGCCATTGCGGACAGAGGGGGGTAGACAATGTATGTGATTCGATACAAAGATCTAAAAAGTGCTATTGATCCCTCACGGAAGTTGGTCAAGCTTTCCGATCCTAACTTGTGGAAACCAGCTTGGCCCGAGGGGATAGCGAACTGGCAGGTAGGTTACGAAATCCGAAGCAATGCAATTGGTATATCTCTGTTCACAACAGGCGCAGAACAAAAACCACACTATCATGAGAGAACTTGGGAGTTGTATCAAGTGCTGGAAGGTTCCTTGAAAATCGCTGTGAAGCGATTCCGAAAGGACTCCTGGACAACCGTTGTTCTCGATAAATATGACATGGTGCTCTTGGCTCCTGGCACATTGCATCTTGTTGATGTAAACTGTCAACACATAACCCAAGTGATCCAAGCACCACCAGCACTCTCGGATCAAGTTTTGATTGAGGATGAACGAGAAATTGAAGCAGCAAGCAAAACATTAGAGACAAGCACACACAACACTAACGTACAGCCGAATAGCCAAATATAGGAGGGGATAAGCCATGTCTCGTTTTATGATTCTTTCCGGACCATCTTGTGTTGGCAAGGGACCGTTACTTACCTCAGTCAAGAAACTATATCCAGACATCCATAAGAAGCTAAGGAAAGTGATCCTCTTCAATGATCGAGACCCACGCCCAGGTGAAGCAGATGGAGTGCATTATTATTTTCGAAGACAAGAGGAAATCAAGGCCTTTCCAAAAAATGAGTACATCGTGGTGAAGATTAGAGAGGGGAATTATCAGGCTGTGCGATTAAAGGACATTAGATGGGCGTGTGAGGGTGAATGTATAGGATTCCTCGAAGCCTTTCATGAAATTGGAGCAAAAGTTAGACTTCACAGTAATATTACCGATGTCAATATCAAGACAGTCTTTCTTTCGCCATTGTCACGAGAAGAAATAGAGTTCCTAAAACATCCCGATCGGAGGATAGACTTGCGAAAGTTTGTCACCGATGTGATGAGAAGGAAACTTGTTCGGAGGGCACAGAAGCAAAAAAGCATTCTCTCTGCCAAAGATTTGGAAGATGTTGAGAAGCGGGCAAAAACGGCCTATGACGAGATGAAGAGCGCAAGCAAGTATGATTATGTGCTTCCGAATCACGATGGTGAGGATAGCGATAATTGGGAGTATTTCTACTATCCAATAGGAGATGCTCGAAAAACTCTCCTGAGTTTTGTTGAGATCTTGCATGGGAATAAACCAAGCTGCTGTGAGCAATGGCCTCGGGATCTACTTCCTTGATGTCGGACACGTACAACCACGGGGGACGTGAGCGTTGAGCTTGATGCACTGCCGGTTGACGTTTTGCGGACGCGGATCGTGGCCGAAGTTGAGAAGTGCAGGACTTAGACACGCTGGCGCGTATGTTGAATGGGACAGAAATGCAAACAGTCACAGCCTACCAACAGGCACTCTTCCCAGACCTGACCGCCGAGTTTCCTTCCACCCGCTATCAGGGTAGCAAGGCGAAGCTCGTTGATTGGATCTGGGAGCAAATCGCCGATCTGGATTTCATGACCTGCCTGGACGCCTTCGGCGGCACGGGTGCGGTTGCCTACCGCCTGAAGCAGGCAGGTAAGCGGGTTACGTACAACGACTTGCTCCGCTTCAACTATTACATCGGTCTGGCGCTGATTGAGAACAACCAGGTGCGCCTCAGCCCTGAGGAAGTGGACTGGCTTCTTACGAGGCATCCAGAGATCGCGTATCCACGTTTTGTCCAGAACAATTTCCCCGACATCTATTTCACTGATGAGGAGAACGCCTGGATTGATCAGACGATCACTAACATTCGCCAACTCACCGACCCGTACAAGTTCGCGTTGGCGTTCTTCGCCCTGTGTCAAGCCTGTATCATCAAGCGGCCCTATAATCTGTTCCATCGAAAAAACCTCTATCTACGCTTCGCAGAAGTGGAGCGCTCTTTTGGAAATAAGACCACCTGGGATAGGCCCTTCGATGAGTGGTTTCACGCTTTCGCCATAGAAGCCAATCGAGCCGTTTTTGACAGTGGCCACGTGAATCGTGCTGTGAACTTTGAGGCCCTTGATGTGCCGGGTGAGTACGATTTGGTGTACATAGACACACCTTACATCTCTAGGAAGGGCACGCCTGTGGACTACCTGGCGTTCTATCATTTCCTGGAGGGCCTGATGATGTACGATGAGTGGGGTGAACACATAGACCTCAGATCAAAGCATCGTCGGTTGAAGCCACGGCCAAGTGAGTGGACAGATAAGAGGCGGATTCGCGCAGCTTTTGACCGGCTGTTTCGCAGATATCGAGAGAGTATTTTGGTCGTCTCTTATCGCAGCGATGGGATACCTTCTGAGTCAGAGTTGGGTTCTTTGCTCAAGCGATACAAACGCCACGTGCGTGTTGAGCATTTCGGCCCGTACAAATACGTCCTGTCTACCAACACCAAGTCAAAAGAGATACTCTTGATCGGTACATAGCTATCCCTGGGGGCAGAGATGATTGTGGATGATTTCAGAAAGAGCTTGTTGAGCCACTTTGACGAGTTTGGACGCACCCTTGCCACAGATGCCGGGGACTGGGTCGTCAAAGGATTCATAGATGTCTACCGGAATATCTACACCATCTCGGTAGATACGAAGGTTGTGTCCAAGATCATCGAGTTGATGCTCTTTCCGGTCATCTCTCAATTTGCTGCCGAACACGACTACAAAATGGTGCTCAGTGAATATCAGAATCACTACCCGGACATTAGCTTCATAGCACCAGGCGGCGCAAAGATCGCCTTTGACCTCAAGAGTACGTATCGCAGGAGTGCGAATACAGTGAGCGGTTTCACGCTTGGTGCGTTTACTGGCTATTTCCGCCGCCGGCAATCCACCAAAAACATAACCTTCCCCTATGAGCAGTACGCCGCGCACTTTGTCCTGGGCATCATCTATAGCCGTAGCGATGAGGCTGTTGATGAGCGCCATATCTATACCCTGGATGATCTCCAGGACATTGTCTCGGTGGTCAAGGACTTCACCCTCCTGCTTCAGGAGAAGTGGCGAATTGCCAATGACCGGCCTGGGAGTGGAAACACGAAAAACATCGGTTCGGTGAGAAACATCGAGGCGCTGGTTGAGGGTAAGGGGCCATTTGCCCCGTATGGAGAAGAAGTGTTCGACGACTACTGGACGAACTACTTGACAGCGGACATGGCACGAGCCATTGATTCGGCTGTTCCCTACCGAAACCTTGAGGAATATTGGGAGTGGCGTGATCGCCATACTCGAGGCCATGAGCGTTGAGCTCGACGCATTGCTGGTTGACGTTTTACGGACGCGGATTGTGACCGAAGTTGAAAAGTGCATGGACTTAGACGCGCTGGTACAGCAAGTTGATCGAGAGGTAAGAATGTACCGGGTTCTTGTAGTAACTGAGAAGGCCGACGGGAACTACTCGGCTTATGCACCTGATTTGCCCGGTTGTGTGGCAACTGGCAAAACGGTGGAGGAAGTTGGACGCAATATGCACGACGCTATCGAAATGCACGTCCGAGGACTTTTGGAAGACAGCTTGCCAGTGCCAGAATCCTATGCCTCGTCTGAGTATATGGCTATAGCCGTTCCATGAACAGAGTGCTTCGGAAGGCAAAGGATTAGCGGCAACTTCTCCAATGGTGGGAACGTTATCGCCAAACACAGGGGACGCGAGCGTTGAGCTTGACACATTGCCGGTTGACGTTTTACGGACGCGGATCGTGGCCAAGTGAGAAGCCCATGGAGTTAAAGGAGATGATATAATGGCTACCCAAGTTCCGGCTTACGCGGAACAACTGGTCTATGAAATCAAAGAGACGCCTGAAGAATACCTACCAATCCTGCTAGAGATTGTCCGCCTGTTCCGCGAAAGTGTCACCCTGAAGCCTGCCGAGGCCAGTTTTCGGCAAGGCTGGAAAGAGGCGATGGCGGGCCAGACAAGGCCGGTGTCTGAACTGTGGGAGGGCATTGATGCCGAACGAGCCAACCGAACCAGTGCAGGTTGAGTACACACCGGAATTCAAGCGTAACCTGCGAGCGTTGGCCAATCGGAGACTGAGTGTATACCGGGTCATTCTCGCCAAACTCAGGAAACGTGACCGTTGAGCTTGACGCACTGCTGGTTGACGTTTTACGGGCGCGGATCGTGGCCTAAGCGGTAGGCCATGCTATGTTATGAAAAAGGAGGTTCAAAAAATGAACGTGCAACGATTCCTCACCTTTGTCCTGCTGGTCAGTCTGGCGATAGCATCACACGCCAGCACCAGTTACAGCAGCGCAGCTCCGCTAACAACGCCTGCCCTGAGCCCGGCCTCCGAATATACACTCTATCACACCTTTTTCTGCAGGAACTATTTTGACCACACCTCCACTCTGTACTTGCAGAATCTCACCAACTCGACGGCCGCTGTCGTTCTTGATTTCTACGACGTCACCTGGGGCAGTGGCACGGCCAGTGTTGCCGAAACAATTCCCGCCAGGGGCACGCTGGTTGTGCCCGCCGACAGCGTGGACGGGCTGCAGGATGGACGGTGCTACAGTCTGGTCAGCAGCTCCGATCAACCTGCGCAGAGCGTGGTTCACATGTATCGCTCTTCTGGCGACGGCGACAGGCTGGGGGTTTATCGCGGAGTGAGCAGTGGCAACACGCTTCAGCATTTCGGTCCCTTCTACAAGAATAAGAATGGCACCGAGATCTATTCGGGGTTGACAGTCTGGAACGTCGGCACCGAGGCCACGACAATCATCGCCGATTTCCTCAACACCGATGGGTCCAAAGCGACCACGGTTGAAGCAGTTGTCGCCCCTGGCGAACAATATGCATACCTTGGACTCATAATGTACGAACTGCCCGACGGGTTCAGCGGCTGGGTCAGGATCACGGCCACGCAACCAGTTGTGGGCCTGTTGCTGGAGTCCATCCTGGTTTATCAGGGGTCTTTGGGAACAGGTGCGACGCAGTCCTACGTACCGCGCGTACTGAAAGGGATTGACGAGGGGAGCGGCCCACGCACTACGACCATCTTTGTAGGAAACACTGACTCCGCCGAGGCTGACGCCACGCTGGATTACTATAGAGCCGATGGCACGCTGGAGCACAGCTCCACCTTCACCCTCCCTGCCTCTGGTGCGATCACCTTTGACCTGGGCGATGAGGGCAACCTGCCCAGTGGCAACACCTGGGCCGTCGTCCTCAGTGGTGATCAATCGCTGGTCATCGGTGAGCAGACGGACTACGATACAACCTCCTACTCCGCTGGTGTCTACGGTACTGACGCCGACACAGTCCTCGGTCTGTCCCGTCTGGCGTACACCGACGCCGCTCACACTGTTTTCAGCGTACAAAATCTGGGCGCGTCTGCGACCACGATGTCCGTTGACTATTACGACCTGACGGGTGCCCTCGTCTTCAACCAGTCGGCTCCGTTGTCACCTGGAGGCTGGGTTCGCTACGACCAAAGACAGATGACGCAATTGGGCGATGACTTTGAAGGCAGTGCCGTCGTCAGTTCAGACCAGCCTTTAATGGCCTGGGTTGACGAGTGCAGTGATAGGTTCACAATTCACTTGCCCATCATCACGAAACTCTGGCCTCCTGTCCCTGATATTCCGATGTTATACCATATCATCAACCCGGATGAGGATGGCAATTACATCGTCTGTTGGAGCACAGCGGCAAGGGCTACCAGCTATACCCTGGAGGAAGATGACAACTCTGCCTTCTCTAGCCCGACGACGCGGTACTCCGGCTCTGAAACGTGCTGGACAGCGAGTGACAAGGAGACAGGGACCTATTATTATCGTGTGAGGGCGAGCAACTCCTGGGGAAATAGTGGCTGGAGTAACGTTGAGTCGGTCATCGCTCATCGGTGGCCAACCAAATTCTACTCCGTCGCGGACACCACTGTGCTGCAGGGCTACCCTGGCGAGAACTTCGGCTATACCAGTGACATGTGGGCGGGCTACGACGATTATCTCGACCCTGATGGCAAGATCGTGCGGAGCTTGGTCCAATTCGATCTGGCCGGCATACCGTCGGGGACACAAATAGACAGCGCATACCTGGAGCTTTATCTGGTTACCGCGTGGGACTACCCCGACCGCTCGCGCACCATCACGACTTACCGTATCAAGTCGGGATGGTCGGAGATGTCGGTGACTTGGAACACTAAACCTTCGTACGGTGAGTCTTATGGCACCGCGTCGGTCACACACGGAGAGTGGAAATGGTATTCGTTTGATGTAACCGATCTGGTACGCGCATGGGTGAACGGCACCAAGTCCAATCACGGCATCATGGTGCGCGGCCCTGAGCACTCAGGGCAGGACTCTTCCTGGAGAGGGTTCTCGACCAGGGAAGGACCTTACCCGCCGCGATTGGTCATCAATTACACTGCCTCGACTGTTTCAGCCGCTCCAGCAGACCCAGTGGTAGGTGTCGTACCGTCTGAGTCCATCCTCAACGTCATGAGGGCCGTCGGCCATGGCGGTCATGTACCAGGGTTGGATGCCGTCCGGCGGTTAGACATGCTCGCACGCTGATTCAGTCGCAGCCCAGCATCCCCACTAAAAACGTGGGCTTGTGTGTGAAGGAGCACTCAGGATGAAAATCAATCAATGTCTCATCGCTCTTGCCCTGGGTCTGGGGTTAGCCCTGGGCCTGCTCTGGCTGCTGGGAAGCCAGAACAGTGTGGCTCTTGCTGACCCTGGCGTCCTGTACGTGGCCCCTGGCGGCGATTGTGGCGGGGTGGCGCCCTGCTACGCCACTGTCCAGGCCGCGGTGGATGCGGCCAGTGCTGGCGACGAAATCCGAGTGGCCGAGGGAACATACACAGGCGTACAGACCGTGCCCAGTCTCAACACGGCCACTTTTACTGCTACCCAGGTAGTGGTCATCACCAAGACCATCGCCATTCAGGGAGGCTACATCACATCGGACTGGGACACGTCCGACCCGGACGCCCACCTCACGATACTGGACGCCCAGGGGCAAGGGCGGGTGCTCTACGTCACGGGGGATACCTCCTTCATTGTTGAAGGACTACGCATCACCGGCGGCGATGCTGCCGGGCTGGGCGGCGTCGCATGGGGTGATGTGGGCGGTGGCATCTACGTCAACTACGCCACGGTGGTAATCAGAGGCAATAGCATCTACAACAACACCTCCACCAACTCTGGCGGAGGGCTATATCTCTTGTCGTGCAGCGCCACATTGAGCCGCAACGCGATCTACAGCAACACCACTGGCTGGAGCGGCGGGGGCGGGCTGAAAGTTGATGGGAGCAATGCCATTCTCAACAACAACACTGTCTACAGCAACACCGGCGGCTGGGGAGGCGGGCTATTCCTGTCCTGGAGCGACGTCACGTTCAATGACAACCACGTCTACGGCAACACTGGTGGCTACGGGGGTGGGCTGAATCTGGACAGGGCCAATGTCACCTTGAACGGCAATCGCATCTCCGGGAACACTGCTGACCGTGGCGGGGGGTTGTACCTGTACGTCAGCCACCC
>CAZQDO010000092.1:0-12942 GCA_964592085.1 uncultured Anaerolineae bacterium
CATGGGCCGAGTATTCATCCCCACTGAGGAGACATTCCCCAGGACGGCCGACGCCGTCGTGATCGGCGGGGGCGTTGTCGGCGTGGCTACGGCCTTTTGGCTTTCGCGGGCCGGGCTGGACACGGTGCTGGTGGAGATGCGCGATGGGCTATCCACGCTGACCACTGCGGCCTCGGCCGAGTGCTTCCGCGCCCAATTCGCCGAGCCAGCCATGATGGACCTGGCGAAGCCCAGCATCGAGATCTTCGAGAGCTTCGCCGAGGTGGTCGGCATTCCCGACTACGACATCTCCCTTCAACAGCGAGGCTATCTGTTCATGACCGACGATCCCACGATGATAGATCAGTTGAAGGCGGCCGTGGAAAAGCACCACCGCCTGGGGGTGACGGACTCGGAATTCCTCACCGGCGATGAGGTGAGAGCCCGCTTCCCTTACGTCTCGCCCAAGGTGGTGGCGGCTACCTTCCGCCAACGCGACGGCTGGTTGGCTTGCCACGAGACCACCTATGGCTTCGCCAAGGGGAGCGACGCTCGCTTCCTGCTGAGAACCAAGGTCACGGATGTCTTATTGGATGGGCAGGGGGTCTGCGGGGTGGAGACTTCGCGGGGTACTATCTCCACCCGCGTCGCAGTGAACGCAGCCGGCCCTTTCGCTGCCGTGGTCGGCCAGATGGCCGGGGTCGAGGTTCCCATCGAGCCGGTTCGCCGGCACAAGGCCATCATCGGCCCACTCGATTGTATCCCTCAGGGGGCATGCATGACCATTGACCTGGTCAACGACGCCTACTGGCGACCCGAGGTGCAGGGGGGGCTTCTTGGCTGGGTTGACCCTGACGAGCCGGTCAGCGACCCGACAGAAAATGTGCCGACCGACTATTTCTTTCCGGCCATCGTGCTGGAGAAAGTGGCCCGACTAACCCCCTTCTGGGAAGAAGTTGCCGAGGGGTTGAGGGACTCAGACGTCCACATCAGCGCGGGGCAGTACTGCTACACTCCCGATGACCAGCCCCTCATCGGCCCGGTGCCTGAGGTGGCAGGCTTCTATCTGAACTGCGGCTACTGGGCTGGGGTGATGCTCTCCCCCATGGCCGGCAAGCGGGTGGCCGATCTCGTGACCGGAGCGATGGCCCCCCAGGACAATCCCCTGCGCCCGACTCGTTACGAAGAGGGGATTGTCGTTGAGGGAGACACCTTTCTGCGAGGGCGTCATTAAGGATTGGAGGGAGGAGTGAGTCACATGCTTCGTAAATTGTGTAAGAAGCAGGTTCATACGCAATCCACACATTTTTAATGTGTGGTGTCCCACAAACCGCAGACTCTCAGGCTTCTGAGGCACTACACTTTGAAAAAGTGTAGTTTGCAACTACTACCTTTTCAAGGTGGTTTTGATACATGTCATTCTGAGCGACCGCAGGGAGCGAAGAATCTCCACTCGCGATCCAGTCGGTTTCTACTGCGGAAGTGGAGATTCTTCGCCTCCACTCCGCTACGCTTCGTTCCGGCTCAGAATGACAAGGTACATCATTTTCACTCTGAAAAGATACTACTTCCTGTGGAGCTTGTTTATCAGTAGAGGGAGAAGACTACGATGGTTTACCCTGACTTGCGCTTCAAACCGAGACTGGCCGTGCTCAGCGAGGAGCAGATGGAGCAGATTCACCTGGCGACGCTGGAGCTTCTGGAGCGCACCGGCGTCCAGCTCACCCACCCACGGGCGGTGGAGATTCTACACGGTGCTGGCGCGCGCGTGGACGGGAATCGGGTGCACATTCCGGGCTGGATGGTCGAGGACGCCATCCGTACCGCGCCCTGCCGGGTGGTGCTGGGCCGGCGGGACGGCCAGCGCGCGGTGTTCCTGGAAGGCGACAAGGTCTGGTTCGGCCCCAGCGTGGATTGCGTGGACTACCTGGACCCCTTCACCGAGGAACGCCGACGGTTCGCCAGCGACGATTGCCGCATCACCTCCACGGTGGCCGATGCCCTGCCCAACTATACCTGGGTGATGACCATCGGCATGGCCGACGACGTGCCGCCCGACGTGGCCGACCGGGTGATTGCCAAGCAGGTGTTCACCTACTGTGAAAAGCCGTTAGTCTTTTGCTGCAAGGATGCCAACAGCGTGCGCGACATCTACGAGATGGCGCTGGTCATCGCCGGGAGCGAGGAGCGTTTCCGGCAGGCGCCGACCATTGTCCACTACTCCGAGCCCATCTCGCCGCTGCTGTACTACGATCCGGCGGTGGAGAAGATCATCTTCTCCGCCGAGAAAGGCATCCCGCTGATCAACTATCCGGCGCCCCAGGCGGGCAGCACCGCCCCGGCCACCTTTGCCGGTGAGATCGTGCAGGGGAGCGCCGAATCGCTCAGCGGCCTGGTGCTGACCCAGCTCGTGCGGCCGGGGACGCCTTTCATCTATGGGGCCTTTGCCACGGTGATGGACATGAGGACCACCGTCTTTTCCTACGGCGCGCCGGAGATGAGCCTGATGGTGGCGGCGATGGCACAGATGGCCCAGCACTATCGCCTGCCCTTCTTCGGCACCGCTGGTTGCTCCGACGCCAGGTTCCCCGATCCGCAGGCCGCCGCCGAAGCCGCTTTCTCCTGCCTCAGCTCGGCGCTGAGCGGCGCCAACCTGGTCCACGACTCGGGCTGGCTCGACCACGGCTCGGTGGCCTCGCCCGCCTACATGGTGCTGGTCAACGAGGTGCTCCAGATGGTGAACCAGTACATGCGCGGCGTGCCGGTCAACGACGAGACCCTGGCCCTGGACCTGATGGACCAGGTGGGGCCGGGCGCGCACTTTCTACAAGAGCGCCACACCCTGAAGCACTTCCGGGAGGTGTGGTACTCCGACCTGTTCGATCGCTCCATCAATGACCAGTGGCTCGCCAGCGGCGCCAAACGCTTCGAGGAGCGATTGCGTGAGCAAACCCAAAAGGCGATGGAGCACCAGCCAACGCCGCTGCCCGAAGAGGTTGTCAGAGAACTGGAGCAGATGGAGAGGCATTGGAAATAACAGAAGTCAAAGACGCGACTCAGCCAAAGGTGCCGTGGATCGGCACGATCTCTGTCCTGTTGGCGGGTGTCTTTTTCGCCACCAGCGGTGTACTGATCAAATACTTGATCCAGGACTATGGCCTGCCGCCACTGACCGTCGTAGCGGCGCGGACCACCCTGACGGCACTGACACTGTTTGGTCTGTTGGGGGTGAGAGACCGGCAGTTGTTGCGCATCCGAGCCCGCGACATCCCGTTTTTCCTGCTGTTTGGTCTGATCTGCATCGCATTGTGTCAGGCTTCCTGGGCGTACGCCGTGTCGTTGATTGACGTTGGGGTGGCCGTTGTGCTCAACTACACGGCACCGGCCTGGGCGGCGCTGTTCGCCTGGCCGCTGTTGGGCGAGCGGATCAACCGGCAGAAGGGGATTGCCCTTCTGTTGACCACCGCAGGAGTAGCGCTGATCGTCCGTATCTTCGATGCGCAATTCCTGTCTCTGAACGTGGAGGGGTTGCTATGGGGGCTGGGCAGTGGCGTGTTCTACGGGTTATATGGTGTCTTCGTCCGGTGGGCGCTGAAGCGCTATAGTTTCTGGACCACGCTTACCTATGCCTTTGCCGTCGGTGCACTATTCCTGTTGGCTTCACAATCGCCATCTCGCCTGGTATCTGCCTTCGCTCAGCCCGGCGCAGCCTTGTGGCTGGTGATCCTGGCGTTGGTGCCTACGTTAGCCGGCTATTCGCTGTTTACTTTTGGCCTGCGTTTCCTGGAAGCCGCGGTAGCAACCATTTTGGCCACCATTGAGCCGGTGATGGCCACCCTATGGGCCGTACTCTTTCTGGGTGAATGGCTGACCTGGCCGCAGATCATCGGAGGCGGGCTAGTGATCGCGGGCGTGATTGCCTTGCAAAGATAGGCGTAAAGAGGGGGGCTATGATCAAGCCACCTGATAACTCATCCCTGTACAAATCCCCGGAAGGCTACCAGAAGGTCATGGCGCATTATGACATGGCTTTCCAAGGGATGGGGATTTCTTATGAGGTCAAGTATGTCGAAACGCGCTTTGGTCTCACTCACACGGTCATCAGCGGCAATGAGAGCGGCAAGTCACTTGTTCTCTGGCATGGTCTCAATGCCAATTCAACTACCTGGGTGAAATGGATGCCAGCGCTCGCTCCTGCCTACCGCCTCTATGCGATAGACACCATTGGAGGTTTGGGCAAGAGTGCCGCGAGCCGACCATCCAGGAAGGGGCCAGCCTATGGCCAGTGGGCGGCTGAAGCGCTTGAAGGGCTTGGCTTGAAACGGGCCAATATGATCGGCGCTTCTAACGGTGGCTGGCTGATCGGCAAGCTGGCGAGCGTGTCGCCAGAAATGATTGGCAGTGCCGTATTGATGAGCGTGGCGGGTTTCACGCGGCTCAGCATGATGCAGGTTTTACGAATGTTGCCCCGCGTCCTTTTCAAGCCGCCAGCAGAAGTCGCGCGTCAAACTTTGGCGAGCCTTTCACCGCCGGATGTGCCCCTTGATCCACACTTCCTGGAACTGTTCGAGTTGATCACCAGTCACTATCGAGGAGAGCCAATCCCAACGGTGCTCAGCGACGCGGAGATAAGGCAACTGACCGCGCCGACTTACTTGTTGATGGGCCAGTACGAGGTATTGGTCAACCCGTACAAGACCATCGAGCGAGCATTGAGGCTGCTGCCGAATGTGAGCACTGCTGAGGTCGTGCCTGGGGTGGGACACGCCATGGTGCACAGGCAGCCAGACTGGGTCATCGGGCGTGTTCTGAGCTTTCTCGAACGAAATGCGGAATAAGACTATCTTTTAATAAAGCGAAAAATGACCGACGAAGTTGAAGCCTATTGGCAAAGATTTCTTGATAGCCTGCCCGCGGATTCCCCGTACCATCAGCGCAGCTATGATGCCTGCAAATGGGGCGATCACCGTGAAATGGCTGAGGAATTGGGGACCTTGATTGCGTCAGGGACGAAGACGGCATCCTGTTCATGCCTGTGGGAATGGGAAGCTGAAGGCGATCCCATCCCCGAAGTAGGGCTAATCACGATAGTACTGGACTGGGAAGGCGCCCCGTTGTGCATCATTGAAACAGTGGAAGTCGAGATGAAGCCTTACAACCAGGTGGACGCGCAATTTGCCTACGAGGAGGGTGAGGGTGATCGCTCTTTGCAATACTGGCGCGAGGCCCATTGGCGCTTCTTTTCACGCACGCTGGCTGCCATAGGCAGAGCACCCAGTGAAGACATGCCGCTGGTATGTGAGCGGTTTCGAGTGATTTACAAAGAATAATCAGAATGATAGGGGGATCAAATGGACGTTCAAGTTCTGGTGACTTACGGCACCAAATACGGCGCGACGGCGGAGATTGCCGAGAAGATTGGTCAAGTGCTTCGTGAGGCAGGTTTGCGTGCCGATGTGCTGCCTGCGGATCACGTCGGCGACCTGACCCCGTACCAGGCAGTTGTGCTGGGCAGCGCGGTTTACGCAGGGCAATGGCGTAAGGAGGCGGCGACGTTCCTGAAGGCCAACGAGGAGAAGCTGGCCGAGCGGCAGGTGTGGCTCTTCTCCAGCGGGCCTACGGGCGAGGGCGATCCGGTGCAGTTGACGAAAGGCTGGCGCTTCCCTGAGGGGCTGCAGCCCATCGCCGACCGCATCCAGCCCTGCGACATCGCTGTCTTTCATGGCCTGATGGACATGAAGAAACTCAACCTGGCCGAGAAGCTGATCATCAAGGCCATCAAGGCTCCGTTCGGTGACTTCCGCGATTGGGACGCCATCACTTCCTGGGCCGCCGCCATCGCCGATGCGCTGAAGTAAAGCGGTGGGCTACCTCTTCTTGGGCGAATCGCTGACTTGACCGCAGATCGTTGGGGGGCACCGGTGGTAGCCGGTGTGATTGCATTACAGAGATAAACGTACAGGCGCTTGTCTCCGCCTGTGGTGCGCTACTCATATACGGCATCTCTCTTCAGTACATCAGTAGAAACAGTGACTGGAGCCATCTGCTATGACAAAACTTGAGTATAGTGACTTCTACAAGTTTCTAGCCTCCTTGGGAATAGTACTGATCAGTCTTGCCACAGTACTCCCGTGGTTATTCCTCCGGGAATCTTTCGATGCGCTGGTAAGCATTGATGATCTCTCGAACTTAACCTCCAGTGCTCAAACACTGATTGCTATTCGCCAGAATACAGCAGTCTGGTTTATTCGGAATATTGCTTGGATATCCAGTACTGTTGCGGTAGTTGGAGGCCTGTTCCTAGCCATTGGTCTCATCCTCTGGGCCAGGAAACAGAGAGAATTGGACACAAGAGAGACGCTGGAAAAGAAAAAGCTAGAGCTTGAAATCGAAGCCATGACTCCAGCCGAAATCGCCAGAAAGTTCATTGAGGAAGCCCAAGAGGACACTGGGGTTGTTGAGGCGGACCTAGCCCCAGAACCCTTGATGCCATCTTCAAATCTGGTGACCCGGTACTTCCGTTTGGAGTCACTGATTGCTCGCAAGTTGAGTGATTGCTCTCGCCGGTATGCCTTTGTGTTCACGCACCAGAGAATACAGAACTCGGAGTACGACATAATCCTGCGCTCGAAAGACGCGTATGCTGCTGATGTACTCATTGAGGTCAAGCTCACCAGAAGGAGACCTACTAGGCAATGGCTGTATAGAATAACAGACCAGTTCGCTGCAGCCGTGAAGTTATACAAAGAAGAAACCAATCGCAAGGCAGTTGGCATCATTCTAGTCATATCGCTTGGGGATGTTATTGACCAAGCTCTCGTAGACGAACTGCGGCAGTTCGTAATTGAGCAATCTCGAGGTGAGGTTATCACTGCCAGTTTCGTTCCTGAAGAAGAGGTGGAGCGCTTGAGATGTGATGATTGGGACTACATACTCTTTCCTCACAGGGCGATACCAAAGTGAGCTTGCAAAGGTATACGTTTGGCACAAGGCGCCGCATAACCCCCCGCTGTTGTGTCCTGAAAGCTGTCGTTTGCTAACCAGGCGATGACCGCGCTGTGGGCCGCCTTCTTCCTGGGCGAATCGCTGACCTGGCCGCAGGTTGTTGGGGGATGCTGGTGATAGCAAGGGTGATTGCGTTGCAGAGATAAGCTCATGTGCGTCTACCCTCACTGCGGCGGGTTACGCACGAGTTGGTGCACTCAGGAGGTGCTCGAAATGAAGTTGTTCGGTATAACTTCCGAAGAAATATTCAAAGAGTACATTGAAACCGAGTTCCAATCCGAGTATCAAGAATCCATCCTGGAAGATTGGCTTGAGAATAACCCGCACGGCATAGTTAAAGACGGGAATCTTCTCATCATTGGTCGCCAGGTTACAACCAATGTGGGCAGTTTTGTTGATTTATTGGCCATAGACAAACCAGGAGATATTGCTGTCATTGAACT
This sequence comes from uncultured Anaerolineae bacterium, assembly GCA_964592085.1. GTDB lineage: Bacteria > Chloroflexota > Anaerolineae > VGOG01 > VGOG01 > CAZQDO01. The sequence goes on from CAZQDO010000092.1 coordinate 7,428, forward strand.
GAAAAGGGATAGAACTCCACGCGATACACTTGCTCAAGCACTTGAATATGCTTCCTTTGCGGAACGCTTGGACTATGAACAACTCGAAGACATCTTTCATACCTACATAGATGACGAATCTGCTAATCTTGCCCAATACCATCGAGACTACTTTGAGCTAGCCGCAGACGAAGCCGCAGTATTCAACAAAGACCAGAGAATCGTCATCGTCGGGCAAAAGGTCACTCCAGAAATACGTCAAGCGTCTGCATTTCTACGCCAAAAGGGCGTGCGGGTCACGTGTGTGGAGTTTACCCTTTTTGAAACAGAAGATGGAGTGCGTTTACTATCGAGTGATATTGTGGTTGGGAAAGAGCCTGCTAAACTTTCACGCATTTCTTCCAGTTCCCTACCTCGAACCTCAGAAAAGCAATTTATGGAGTCTCTGGACGAATATGGCAAGCCAGTCTTTGAGAGGCTATTAGAGTTTGCAGAGGCTAACGCTTTTCCAATTCACTGGGGGACAAAAGGTTTCTCTCTGAATGTTGATTTAGATGGAACCCACGCAGCATTTTGCTTTGGTTACCCACCTCACTGTGTCTTTAGGCAATCCGTATACACTGCTTTGGTAGGGCGCGGTGGACTCCTTAGCAAAGTTGACGTTTCGGAAGATGTTGCGCAGGGACTACTGTCCGCTGCACAAGAGACAGGGCTTTTTCAACCAGCGGGTCGCGAACTCAAATGCATTATTGACCGCACTCTAGTTGAGGAAGAGATAAACTTGCTGATTTCTTGGTGTGAGAAAACGGCAGGTATTATCAAAGAGCATGGCCTACGTGAGTAAAGTGGATACTCTTTGCACATACTTGAGGGGGGTGTGCTAACCGGTACGCGCACTCGACCGAACTATCGCCCACGCAAATCAGCAGGCAAACGCGCTTTCAGTTAGCTTTCCAGCAGCGCCCCTAGCCCGCACCCGCGCGGCGGCTCAACCCTAGCCGTTATCCTGACTGGTTTGGGTTGTCACCGATCCGAGGCCAATCATGGCCAAGAAGCAACAACACAGTAATCATCATCAAACATCAAGGAGGAAGAATGCCAGAAAACCTAACAACTGTTGTCACATCTAAAACAAAGGAAGTCCTCATCAGCCGAGACCGACCTTGCGTCATCATCGGCGAGCGGATCAACCCGACGGGGCGCAAGAAGTTGGCGGCGGCGCTGCAAGAGGGCAACTTCGACGTCGTGCGCCACGACGCGGTGGCCCAGGTCGAGGCGGGAGCGAAGATCCTGGACGTGAACGTGGGCGTGCCGGGCGCCGACGAGCCAGCCTTGCTCGTCCAGGCCCTCAATGCCGTGCGCGAGGTCACCGATGTGCCGCTGTGCATTGACACCGCCGACGTAGAGGCCCTGGAAGCAGGGCTGAAGGTCTACGACGGCAAGGCGTTGATCAATTCGGTCAATGGAGAGGAGGCGCGGCTGAAGAGCGTGCTGCCGCTGGTCAAGGAGTACGGCGCGGCGGTGATCGGGCTGTGCATGGACGACGATGGCATCCCGACCACCGCAGAGGGGCGGTTGGCGGTGGCGAGTAAAATCATTGAGCGGGCGGGCAAGCTGGGCATCTCCCCGGCGGACATCGCCATTGACCCACTGGCGCTCACGCTGGGGGCGGATCACCGCGCCGGAAAAATCGCCCTGGACGCCATTGAGATGATCGTCGCGGAGTTTGGGGTCAACATCACCATGGGGGCCAGCAACATCTCCTTTGGCATGCCCGACCGCCAGGCCATCAACGCCACCTTCATCGCCATGGCCATCCACGCCGGCCTGACCTGTCCCATCGTCAACCCGCTGCACGAAGAGGTAGCCACAGCGATCCTGGCCGCCGACCTCTCCATGGGCCGCGACGATTGGGGCGCGCGGTGGATCAAAGCCTATCGCAAACGACAAAAAGCGGCCGGGTAGTATATCGGCGAAAGGAGGTAGCATACCCATATCCAATATCTAATACCCAGTATCCAAACAAAGGAGGGTGCTCCATGAGAGTTAATTATCAGACCAACGCCGGCGCCCAGTTCCGCATCCTGTCCGATGATCAGTTGGAGGAGATGTTTCAGGCTGTTCTGAGGGTGCTGGAGGAGATCGGCCTTGATGTGCACAATGAGGAGGCCCGGCAGATCCTGGGCGAGAACGGGGCCAGCGTGGAAGGTCTCCGGGTGCGCATTCCGTCCTACATGGTGAAGCAGGCCCTTTCCACCGCGCCGCGCAGCTTCACCATCTGGGCGCGGGATGGCGATCCGGAGAAGAACATCTACATCGGCGCCGGCAGGCCCTACTACGGTCCCGGCCCCACCTGCCCCAACTTCCTCGACCCGACTACGGGTGAGCAGCGCAAGTACCTGCGCAAGGACGCCAGCGCTGTGGCCAAAGTGTGCGACGCGCTGCCCCACATAGACTTCTGCGAATCGCTGGGCACGGTCAGCGATGTCCACCCCAGCCTGGGGGCCACCTATGAGTTCGCCGAGATGTTTCCCAACACCAGCAAGCCCATCGTGGCCTGGTCCTACGATTGGGAGGACGGCGAGGACATCCACGAGATGGCTGTGGCGGCTGCCGGCGGGCGGAAGGCTTTCGAGAAGCGGCCCAACTACGTCCACTACTGCGAGCCGCTCTCCCCCCTGGTGAGCAGCGAGGAGGCGCTCAATAAGCTGATCTTTGCCGCCCGCCACCGCGTGCCCTTGATCTTCACCCCATGCCCCAGCGCGGGCGGAACAGCGCCGGCGACCATGGCCGGCATCCTGGTCCAGGCGGCGGCGGAATCGTGGATGGGCCTGGTGGTCGCCCAGCTCATCTCGCCGGGGCTGCCCTTCTTCATGGGTGGCGTGGTCAGCATCATGGACATGCAGCACGCGATCCTGGCCTATGGTGCGCCGGAGCTGTCCCTGCTGCAAGCTGGCCTCACCGAGTTGGCCCACTACGTGGGGCTGCCGCTGTGGACCACCGGCGGCTGCACCGACGCCAAAGTGATTGATGAGCAGGCGGCCCTGGAGGGCGCCCTTTCGGTGTTCTTCGCCGGTCTCAGCGGTGGCGACTTGTGTCACGACGTGGGCTACATCGGGAGCGGCATGACGGGCTCGTTGCAGCAGTTGATAATGATGAACGAGGCTATCGGCTTCACCAAGCGCATCCGGCAGGGTATCGAGGTCACGCCTGAGACCCTGGCCGTGGACGTCATCCACGACGTGGGGCCTGGCGGTCACTTCCTGGGCGAGAAGCACACGCTGAGGCACTTCCGGGAGTTTTGGTGCTCCGAGCTGATAGATCGTGGCAAAGTGGACGACTGGGAGGCAGCCGGCTCCAAAACCCTGGGAGATCGGGTGCAGGAGAAACTGGCGGCAATACTGGATACCCATCAGCCGCCCGAACTGCCCGAAGGCGTGCCGGCCCGGATCGAGGAGATACTGGCCGCGGCCGAGGCGCGAGTAGCTGAGTAGGACCAACGGGTAAGTCTCTCTGTTTGCTGTGGAGAGGCATCCCCGCCCCGTTTTGCGCCGCACCAGACGTGGCGAAAGGTTTCCATCTCCAATATCAAATATCTAATATCCAAATAAGAAAAGGAGGCAACAATGAGCAAGGTACTAGAAAGAATTTCGAAGGCAGTCATCCAAGGCGATGAGGATGAGATCGCCGGTTTGACGCAGGATGCCCTGGACGAGGGCCTGGGAGCCAAGGAGATCCTGCAAGGGGGACTGATGCCCGGCATGGACCATGTGGGCGTGGAGTTCAAAGCCGGGCGGATGTTCGTGCCCGAGGTGTTGCTCTCGGCGCGCACCATGAAGGGTTCCATGTCGGTGCTGGAGCCACTGCTGGCTGCTGGCGAGTCCATCGCGGTGGGGAAAGCCATCATGGGCACGGTAGAAGGCGACCTTCACGACATCGGCAAGAACCTGGTGGCCATGATGATGGAAGGAGCCGGCTTCCAGATCGTTGACCTGGGCACCGATGTGACCCCCGCTGCCTTCGTGGATGCAGTGAAGAAGGAGAAGCCGGACATCGTGGGCATGTCGGCCCTCTTGACCACCACCATGCGCAACATGGGCCGCACCATTGACGCCCTCAAGGAGGCAGGCCTGAGGGATCAGGTCAAGGTCGTGGTCGGCGGGGCCCCGGTGACCGGCGATTTCGCTGACCAGATCGGGGCCGACGGCACCGCCTCCAGCGCTCCGGCGGCTGTGGACCTGGCCAAGTCCTTCGTCGGCTAGGTGCGAGCTGCTGACTGAGTATCGAGAAACCAGGTTTTTGTCGTCTGAACCAAAGCCACTGACTGCATTTGAGACGCTCTGGAGCGCCCAAGAATACCTGTCAAGTGAAAAACCTGGTTTCTGAAAGTCGAAACCAATGCCACCTATCGTTATAATCGCTTGCAGGGTGCTGGAGAGCCTCATCGAGGAACTGCTGGACGACGCCAGGCCGCGGACGATCTACATGGACTATGGCCTGCACCGGCTGCCACAGACAATGCCCGCCACCCTGCAAGTTGAACTCGATGCACTGCCTGAGCCCTCGTTGGTGTTGCTGGGCTATGGCTTGTGCGGCAACGGACTGGTCGGATTGCAGGCCGGTCCCCACACCCTGGTGATCCCCCGGGCCGACGATTGCATCGCCTTGCTCCTGGGCTCCTACGAGACCTACCTCGAGGAGTTCAACGCCGACCCCGGCACCTACTATCTGACCAAGGGCTGGTTGGAGAGCGGCAGCCATCCCCTCAAGGAGTATCGGGAGTACCAGGAGAAGTACGGCCAGTCCAGGGCCGGATGGTTGATGGATCAGCAGTACCACCGCTATCGTCGGCTGATCCTCGTGGCCCACAGCCAGAGTGAGCTGGAAGCGTATCGGCCCCAGGCGCTGGAGGTGGCCCGCTTCTGCGAGGAGCGCTGGGGGATGCGCTACGAAGAGCGGCTGGGCTCCGACTCGTTCGTCCGCGGCCTCCTGGCTGCCCCCGAAGCACTGGAGCAACTGGGAAGTCACTTCCTGGTCATCCCCCCAGGCGGCGAGGTGCGACAGATGCAGTTCATACGCTAGTCATCGTCTCTTTGGGATTCATGTAGGAATCCCCAACTTGTTGGGGGGGCGTGACAACCCCCAACAAGTTGGGGACTCCGGCTTGCTACTCACGCCAACTCCCAAAGACCCTAGTTTTCTTTAGAGAGAAAGGATGGATTATGAGAGTCAACTACCAAGTGAATACCACGCCTCAGTTTCGTATGTTCTCCGAGGGCCAGATTGAGGAGATCTTCTTTGCTGCCCTGGAGGTGCTGAGGCAGACGGGAGTCAGGGTTTACCACGAAGAGGCTCTGGAGCTTCTGCAGGATGAGGGGGCGTACATCAGCGATGACACCCTGGTGCACATTCCCGCCGCCATGGTCGAGGAGGCTGTGGCTGAGGCGCCCTCGCGGATTATCGTCGCCGGGCGGGATCGCTCGAAGAAGATCGCACTGGAAAAGAATCACATCTACTTCGGCACGGGCTCCGACTG
>CAZQDO010000092.1:12952-15088 GCA_964592085.1 uncultured Anaerolineae bacterium
TCCCTACACTAATGAACGGAGGCGCTACACCTACGAGGACAGTTACAACGCGGCCAAGATCGCCGACTCCTTGCCCCACATTGACTTCTACATGCCTCTGGGGCTGACCTCGGACGTGCCCATCGGCACTTACGACCGGCATCAGTTGTTGGCCGCGCTCCAGGGCGTGACCAAGCCTCTGGTCGTCACCGCTGTGGACAAAGAGGGCCTGGCCGATCAGTACCAGATGGCCTGTGAAGTCGTGGGTGGTGAGGATGAGTTCCAGCGAACGCCCCTGTTTGTGATCTATACCGAGCCTAGCTCGCCCCTGGAGCACACCAAGGAGGCGGTGGAGAAAGTGCTTTTCGCGGCTGAGAAGAGCATTCCTGCCATCATCACCCCTTGCCCCAGCGCGGGCGGAACGGCGCCAGCTACCATGGCCGGCGTTCTGGTGCAGGCCCTGGCCGAGACCCTGTCGGGTATCGTCATGTCTCAACTGAAAAGAGAAGGGGCGCCTGTGATCATGGGAGGGGTGATGACCATCATGGACATGCTCACCACCACGTACTCCTATGGCGCGCCGGAGCTATCCCTGCTCAGCGCGGGATTGACCGAGATCTCCAAGTGGCTGGGCCTGCCTATGTTCTCCACGGCGGGTTGCAGCGACGCCAAGTCGGTAGACCAGCAGGCGGCCATCGAGGGCGCGATTTCCATTGCCACGGCTGCCCTGTCGGGGGCCAGCCTGATTCACGACGTGGGGTATCTGGAATCCGGCCTGGTGGGCTCCTACGACATGCTGGTCATGTCCAACGAGATCATCGGCATGGTCAAGCGCATCATGGGCGGTATCCCCGTGAATGAGGACACCCTGGCTGTGGACGTTATCGCCGAAGTAGGCCCCGGCGGCCACTTCCTGGGCGAGAAGCATACCCTGAAGCACTTCAGGGAGTTCTGGCGCCCGGCGCTCATTGACCGCGCCAAGGTGGATGATTGGGCAGCGGCTGGCTCCAAAACCCTGGGAGATCGGGTGCACGAGAAGGTCATCAACCTGATCGAGACCTACGAGCCTGAGCCTATTCCCGAGGACGTAGGGGCCAGGCTGAAGGACATCATCTCCCAGGCTGACGAGCGGCACAGAGCAGAGGAGAAGGTCGCTCTGGCATAGCGTAGGGCCTACTGTGGCCATCTGTGTCAACTTGGGCTCTGAGCCCCGTCCCCGGGGCGGCCCGGGGACGGGCCTTTGAGCCTTAAGTTGACACTAATGTACTGTGACCGACCAAGCAACGCTGGGGCGTGCCTCTGCCCTGCTCTCTTTGAATCTGGTAGATTCATAGACTTGGAAATTCGTAAACTCGTCCAACCCGCTTACCAATGCACGAATGTACGAGTGTACGAATCTACCAACCCCGGGAGGTTACCGATGGGCAAGACAATAGTCATGCGTACCCTGGAGGCGAAAGGTATTCCCTACACATATCACGAGCACACTCGCAAACAATACACGGCCGAGGGGGTAGCTGAAGACCTGAACATTCCGGTGGGGTGGGTGGTGAAGGCCATGATTGTGGCTCGATCGAATAGAGACTTCGCCCTGGTGGTGGTACCTGGCGACAAGCAGTTGAGCCTGAAAAAGCTGGCTGAGGCTCTAGGGGATAAAGAGGTTACCATGGCCTCGGAGCGAGATGTGCAACGGGTGACCGGCTTCCAGGTCGGAGCGGTGTCTGTTGTAGGCTTCCGCCGGAAGGACATCGCCGGCTATGTGGATTGGAGCGTTTTGGAGTTGGAGCAAGCCATCATCAGCTCTGGCCGCCCCGACGCCGGGTTGGCCCTGGCTCCCCAGGATCTGGTACGAGCCATCGAGGACGCTCAGGTGGGCGACTTCGCTTCCTGACGTTCCGTCAAGAACTCAGTGAATAGGGGAGTATTTCAATTCCGGGGCAGGTTTCCAGTCGGTCAGACCTCCGAGGTTTTGGATGCTGCTTTAGCCTAGAAATTTGGCGACTGATGCCGAGCAACCTTCAAGACATCATCGGCTAGTAAACCTCGGAGGTCTTTTTGCCCTCAAAGTGAAACACACCTGTGAATGGTGGTATACATCAAGTAAATCGGAGATCGGATTATGGCAGTTGCTTTGGGAATTGACACGGGCGGGACGTA
>CAZQDO010000093.1:0-14894 GCA_964592085.1 uncultured Anaerolineae bacterium
CACCAAGCCAGGAGCCAGAGCACATACTGAGCGGTGTGCGCCCCAGCAAAGATCAGGAAACGGCGTGGCAAGCGTACTTGCCGAATTTGCCTCCAAAAGCTCGCGCCGGGCGGCAAGCGCAAGAGCCAACAGCCGCCCATTCGCACTGCGCTGAGCCGCTCACGCAGGATAGCCGTCCGCGCCCGCGCCCGACGACGGGTGGGAACGCCCACCTCTTCGAGCAGCCGGTCTGTCTCTGCGACGACCGGCGCTTCCATCTCCTGGCAAAGAGCCGCCCGAACTACCTCTGGCCGAAGCCGATGCACTGTGAGGCCGGGGCCAAGGATGGCTATGCTTCGTCGTCCACCACCAAGCAGGGCCAGGAAGCGCCCTTCACCCTCGCCGGGCAGTCGCAAGAGCGCCGGGCCAGCGCCGCACACCAGTTCCTCGACCTCTGCATACGGAGCCCATACCGGTTCAGCCTCCAGGCCCATCTGGGCAGCGACAGCCTCAATCCATCTCCCGATTGTCTCGTTGCTGTCTTCCGCTATGCCTTTGGGAGGAGACGGAAACTCCGCTGGCCGCAGCGAGAGGTTGCTTTTGCGCGCCAGTGCCTCGATTGCCTCGCCTAGCCTCGAGGCTGACCAGGAGAGCCTGCCCATGTCGCTCATGACACTCCCCCGTCTTGATCATCCACAACCAATCGCCCTTGCTCCAGCCGCAGTCGGCGCCAGATACTGCTCGACCAGAGTTCCTCCCGCACCGCCACGTCCGCTTCCAGCATAGCGCCATAGCGTGAGTCTGACTCCTGGGCCAGATCAGCAGGGACACCCGCCTCAACGACCAGTCCTCCTTCCATCACAAACACACGATCAAACGGTTTCGTCTCGATCAGATCATGGGTGATGCAAAGAAGCGTGGCGTCTTGCCACAGCTCGCGAGCGCGGGCAAGCAACTCACGGCGCTGTGCCCGGTCGAGCCCGCGGAACGGCTCATCCAGGATGACGAGCCGTGCATCGGGCCGGGACATCGCACGGCCGAGCCGCACTCGTTGTCCCTCCCCGCCTGAAACAAGACCGCCGCCTTCGCCAAGCGGTGTCTGCAATCCCTGGGGCAGCCTGTTGACCACACCACGCAGGCCGGCCTGCTCAATCACCTGACCTACGGGCAGAGGACCACCATCTGGTGCCCCGTAACGGAGGTTTTCGAGCAAGGAGCGATTCCATATCTGAACAGCCGGGTCAACCCAGGCGGTCTCTCGGCGCAACTGTGTGAGACGCTGCCCGTCCAACGGCTCATCGTCAATCAAGACCCGTCCCGTGGCAGGGCGATACCAGCCCAGCAGGATGCCCACCAGGCTTGACTTACCGGCGCCCGAAGGGCCTACGATGGCCACGTGGCTTCCCGACTCGACGTTGAGATTGATGTCTTGGAGAATCGTGTGTCCCGTTGCCCGCACGCTCACCCCTTCCATGCTGATAGTGACACCCTGGGGTGGGTTCACGTGGATGCTTGCGTGAGGAGGGATGCTAGCCGGGCTGTCATCCTGTGCGTACTCCTCCTCAGGAGCGCCAAGAGGCTCGAGCAGGCGGAGGGTGATATTGCGGTGAACCGGGTACTTGCGAGCCAGTAGCGCTACCTCCTGTCCAAGGGTAGGCAAGTTGAGGGCCCAATAGATGAGCAGCAGCACGCTGGCGGCCTCTCCTGCTCGTGCGAGGTGATCGAAGAGTAGCCAGGCGGCGAGTCCAAAACCCACCAGAGACAGCACTCCTTCGATGGTGACGATAGCCCGCTGCAGGCTAAGGTAAGCGCGTGCCCACTCGACAACCAGACTTTCATGCTCACGCCGGACGGCTCGCTCGGCGCCGTGAGTCCGCACGGCGACGAGCCCGAGCAAAGCATCCAGGTAGAAACGGATCAACGCGCCAACGTGACTACGAACCCGTAGGTCACGTTCTGCCAATAAGGGCTGCGCGCCAAGTAGCAGGCCAAGAATCAGCACTGCGGTCAATACCGCAAGCGGTGCGCTCGCCGGATCGAGCCAGGCAATTCCCAGGACAGTAAGCACGAGAGTAAAGACACGTCGAATGAACCGCTCGCCAAGGAACGGCACAATGTACAGACGATGGGTCTTGTGGCTGCGTTCAGCCATGTCCGAGGTCAGACGGCTGTGGAAGTACCGGTCGCCGAGGCGAGGAATCTTTTTCAGGAACGCCATGCGCAAGCGGGCCTCGAGCCGTCGTCCAAAGCGGAGCACACTCCTGACGATAGAAAGGTCGAGCAGGAGCAGAGCTACCACGAACTGAGAGCAAGTGGGCGCAACATCAGAACAGGGAGCGACACACATTGGGGGCAAGATCTTTGAAGGCTAAGGCGGCCCACTGGAGGGGCACCTCGTTTTCCGCGCCGCTGGTCAGCGGACTGGCCGCCCTGGTTCTCGATGCCGGGGTATCGAGGCCCACCTGCCCCTTGAAGTCTCCAGCCTGGGTACACCCGGATCGGGTGATCGAGGCGATCCGCTGCGGTACCTCCACGGGAGATGGCGTGATCAACGTGCCAGCCACCCTCTTCCGCTGCCTGCCCTGACCTTCCCAAAAAGAACACAGGCCACGATAGAACAAGTCCCTGGTGTTGGACACCAGGGACTTGTTGCCTTTGCGATGCCGGAAAACCGGCAGGGCTTGCGTTTATAGTATTGAGGAAAGAGGAACTGCGGAACTCCTCAGACCAATCTCCAGGTTGCTATTGTGGCTCGCAACCCCGCAGGCGGCAAGCGGCATTTGCCTGATGAGTAGAAAAGGAGGTGGTATGCTATGCCATGAGCAGAAAGGCTTATCAGACGGACGTAAAAAGATGTCGGCTAAGAAGAAGTAAAAGACAAAACCAGGAGGATAGATACAATGGCTACTTTAAGAGTAAACCTTTCGGCTGTCGGGAACGCCTGCGATCAGGACTCAACCCCCGCTAACGTATTTCCTGGACACGGCTGGTACGTTTTTCTTAACACATGCGACGGCAACCCATTCGTTCATGCCGGCAAGACATACGGGCCGTTCCCTGTGGATCACGGATACGTTGAGATCAAGGACGTGCCGCCCGGCCGTTACCTTCTGTACGCGATAGTCAACCCGTTCCCTGTCACGCAGCCCGTTCCAGGAGGCACAGTGATCTATCAAGCCAACTACGCCAGTCACTTTGCTGTTGTCGAGGTCTGCTGTGGCTGCCAAGACATCTGCGTTACCCTCTACAACTCCGGTTGGCACTACTGCGTGAGGGTGATCATTCACTGGTTCCAACACCTGGTCATGCAGAAGCAGATTGATCCGGGCATCGCGCGGGCCGCGATAGATGCCATGAATATCGCGCTTGAGACGGCGGGAGAAACGTTGCCTGGTGACGCGGCCGTGATCGAGCAGCTTGCTGAAATCACGCGCACCTTTATGCAGCAAGCAGATCCTATGCAGAAAGGGAAATAGAGCAATCCGACTTCCTGTCAAGCAAAACGGTCGCTTGACGTGGGGTCGCCGAAGTCGTCCCGCTTCGTTCTAATCTCGAACAGGGCGACTTCGGTGACCCCGGAAGCGTTAATAGCAGATTGCCCCCTACGTAGGCTACCATTGCGGGACAAAGATAGGAGGAGCACAACGGACGGGCCAGGTTCCTGATAGTCGTTGTCCACCTCAAGGCCTTCGACGCTATCTCCTACGGATGAAAGTTCTCCTGGAGAGAGACGACCTGCTGGATGGCCTGAAGCTCGTGGATCGTGAGGGGCAGGAAATGCCTGGCCTGCTGGTCACTGCCAGGGAAGAGGCAGCCATCCGACAAATAGAGCTGGAGCCAATGGAGAGGCGCAAGGTCAGCCTCGAAATCGTGCCCCCTGAGGAGGCAGAGGCCGGCCAGGAGTTCGCGATGCGAATCGAGGAGGTGGCGAAAGAGGAGGTCATCGGCGCAAACAATTTCCTGATCCGCATAGTCCCGCCGGGCGATTGTCCTTCAACTTTGAGGCGAGCCGTCGAGGTTTGCGTCCAGATCGCGCTGAGGTACGAATCGGGCGCTGCAGCGAAGCTGGTGGAGATGATCGACGAGAGCCTGCTGAACGAAATCTGCCAGGATCGCGAGGCGGTGATGGAGTGGAAACGCATCATCTTCGAATTGGAAGTCGAGGTTGGCATGGAGCTAGAAGGGCAGGTGCCAGAAGAGATGCTGGAGGCCTATTTTGAGGCCATCGGAGCACTCGAAGCGGCATTGAAAACCGGAGACTTTGAGGAGGTGATGATTGCGCAGGAAAAGGTGATGGAGGCGGCGATGGGGTTTGTCACCGCTAGGCCATAGTAGACCATCTCATCGCAGTCACTCACCCCGTTGCCTGCCCGACACGCCAATTCGTCAATCGGATAGAGTTCCCTGTAAAGCCCCTGGTGTTGGACACCAGGGGCTTTCTCGGGAATACCAACGGGAGCATTTCAATTCTGGGGCAGGTTTCCAGTCAGACCTCCGAGGTTTTAGATGCTGCTTTAGCCTGAAATCTGGCGACTGATGCTGAGCAACCTTCAAGAAATCATCGGCCAGTAAACCTCGGAGGTCTTTTCGCCCCCAGAGTGAAACGCACCTATGCTAACTCTACTGGAGAAGCCCTCGACAGCGCCGAGGGCGAAAAACCTCGATGTGATGTTATCCCCCAGGGTAACAAATCGTGCATTTTTCCAGTTTTGTGATATAATCGTCCCCATCGGATTCGCGCGTTGGTCTCAAAACCCAAACAAGGAGAAAAGGACATGGACTTCAACTGGACCGAAGAACAACGACTATGGCGGCGGGCAGTGCGCGATTTTGCCCAGAAAGAAATCACGCCCCGCGTGCGCGAGATGGACACCACAGAGCGCATCCCCCCTGAGATTGTCAAGGGCATGGCCGAGATGGGCCTGCTGGCCCCGTTGGTGGGTGAGGAATACGGTGGCGCAGGGATAGACTGGACGTTGGCCACCATCGCCGCCGAGGAACTGGGCCGCGCCGACATCAGCCTGGCCATTCCGGTGCTCTACCTGGTGGAGGCCGCGTGGGGCTTCATCTTCTATCAATACGGCACCCCTGAGCTCAAGGAGGAGGTCCTGCCCAAAGTGACGCGGGGCGAGGCGTTTCTGGGGATTGCCACCACTGAGCCTGCCGGGGGGTCCGACATCCTGGGAGCCTGCCGCACCCGCGCGGTGCGAGATGGCGACGATTGGGTGTTCAATGGCGAGAAGGTCTTCATCAGCGGCGTGAGGGAGTCACTGGAGTGGGGCGGCATTCACCTGATGCTGGCTCGCACCGAACCCGATCCCGAAGCCGGGCACAGGGCCTTCACTTTCTTCGCCGTGCCGCTCAGGGGAACGGAGGGTATCAGTCCCACCTTCTTCGAGGACATGGGACGCATGGGCATCTCCACCGGCGGCTTCGCCCTGGAGGACGTGCGTCTGCCGGCCCATCACCAGGTGGGCGAGCTCAATCGAGGCTTCTACCACGCCATGGAGGGCTTCTCGGCGGCCCGCACGTTGATCGGCGCGACCTGCGCGGGGGCGGCCCAGGCGGTGCTGGAATTGGGAATGGACCACATCAAGCAGCGAGAGGCTTTCGGTCGGCCGCTGGCCAGCTTCGAGGGCATCCAATTCCCCCTGGCCGATCTCTACACTGAGCTGGAGGGCGTCCGGCTGACGACCTACAAGGCGGCCTGGACGATGGATCAGAAGTACCAACAGGAGACGGCCACCCACTACGACATCGCGTTGGCGGCGGCTATGGCCAAGCTGTGCGCGCCGAGAGTAGGCTCCAGGATCATGGACGAGGTCTCCAACTGGTTCGGCGCGCTGGCCTACACCAAGGAGTGCCCGATTGAGATGAGCATCCGCGCCATCCGCTCCTACTCCATCGGCGCTGAGGGCGCGGTCAACGTCATGCGCATGATCATCGCCCGTGAGCTTTTGGGCAAGGAGTTTCTGCCCACGGCCTATACTCGGTAGACCACGAGGCACTTTTCCACATCTGAATCGCCTTTGTCTCTCTAGTGCTCGTAGAGCAGGGTCAACCCCAGCAGCGTGGTCACGAGCAGCGCCATGCTCAGGGGCAATCCCACGCGCACGTAATCTCGGAACTTATAGCCGCCGGGTCCCATGACCAGTAAGGTGGAGGGATGGGCAAAGGGAGTGAGCAGGGCTGCGGAGGTGCCTACCGCCACGGCCAGCAGCAGGGGATGCGGATCGAAGCCCTGGCTTACAGCAACACTCAAGGCGATGGGCGCGACCAGGGCAGCGGTGGCGTGGTTAGAGATGCCCAACGTCAAGACGGTTGTGATTAGAAACAGCGCTGCCATCGCGGGCAGAGATCCATGTTTGGCCACTGGCGAAAGGACCGTCAGCGCAACCCACTGCGCGGCGCCCGTCTTTTCCATGGCCGTGCCGAGGGCCAACATGCCGGCGATCAGAAAGACCACCCGCCACTCGATGGCGTTCTGCGCTTCCTCGACGCGCAGACAGCCGGTCATGACCATCAGAATGGCCGCCCCCATCGCCGCCACTGGGAGAGGAAGCAGGTTAGCAACCACGGCGACCACCATGCCCACCAGGATGGCGGCTGCCCACGGTGCTTTCTGGGTGCGACGGGGGATGTCTTTGTCCTCCGAAAGTACCAGCAAGCCCGGCTGATCGTGCAACAAGCGGATCTTAGCCCAGGGACCCTGCACCAGAAAAGCGTCGCCCTGGTGCAAAGGCTCTTCGCTGATGTAACGCTCCACAGGCTCGCCGCCTCGCCACAGGGCCAGCACTGTCAGCCCGAACCGCTCGCGGAAGTTGAGCTCGCGCAAAGTCCGTCCGGCCAGTGCTGAGCGCGGGGTCAACGTGACCTCCGCTACACCCACGTCTCCGACCAACAACTCCGTTTCGTCCACCGTAGCCCTGTCCCAGGTGATGCCTTTGTCCGCCGCCGCCCGTCTCAGCCTGCGTGGCCCACCTTCGGTCAGCAGGCGGTCGCCAGCATTGATCTGTTCCGTAGGCGAGGGCGCCATGTAGAAACGGGATTGGCGTACGATGCCCAGCACGGTCAGACCGTGGTCTCGCCCCAGGCTGCTTTCAGCCAGCGTCTGTCCGACGAGGGGGGAATCGGCAGGCACATGGAGGGTGTAAATGCGCTCCGGCAGTCGGTAGAGACTGATCAGTTGGCTGGGCAGCCGGGCACGATGTAACCTCTCCTCCAAGGGCCGGTCGGGGAGCAGCCTGCGGCCGATAGTGGCCATGAAAAGGGTGGCCGTCAACACACCGATGACGCCAACGGGGGTTATGTCCAGGAGTCCAAACGGCGGAAAGCCGCCCTCGCTCAGCACGTGACTGACGATGAGGTTGGGTGGTGTGCCAATCAGGGTCAGCGTCCCACCGACCACAGCCGCAAAGGACAGGGGCAGCAACAGTCGGGAGGGCGCACGACCGATGCTGAGGGCGATGCCGATCACGGCTGGCATCAGCACCGCCGTCACCGCCACGTTGTTCATCACCCCCGACAAAAGGGCCGCACCGATCATCAAAGCGGCGATGAGGCGCGGTTCGCTGTCTCCGGCCCATCGCACGATGCCACGCCCCAGCCTGGTGGCCACACCGGTCTGAAAGAGGGCAGCACTGACGACAAAGATGCTGCTGATGCTGATCACGACGGGGTTGGCAAAGCTGGCGAATGCCTCGGTCGGTGTCAGCAAACCAGTCAGCGTCAAGACCAGCATCACCAACAGCGATACCACGTCGGCTGACCAGCGCTCATGCAGGAAGAGAGTGATGGCAGCAATCAGAATGATCAGGGTGAGGGCGATTTGATGGGGCATGACGAAAAGTATACCACAAATCAACCGTTTGGAAAAGCGTCCAGCAGTAGGGCCTGTATCGGCCGTTGACTGGATGGGTGTCTGGGAATAGAAACAGCGCCGACAACTCTGTCGGCGCTGTTTTGAGGTGACTTGAGGCGCCAGGCACTTTGAGCGGAAGTGCCTGGCACCTGGACTACTGGAAGTACCGCCCGTCGTCCAGCACCACATCCTCATCGCCGATGACCCTGAACTGGCGTTCCTGTGGCTGCATCATGGGCGCGGGGAAGGGCGGCTGCAGGTAGCGAGGCTGGCTGTTCCCTGGATTGACGATCACCACTGGCGGATAGTCCCCTCGCCGATGTTGCACCACCTCCCGCTCTCCCCGCCTGCCGCTCACCGCAACGATCAGCAAGCTGGTCGGGATCGAGGCCAGCACCCCACAGGCCACCCCGATCACCACTGCCATGGCGTCGCTGGACATCCGCTTGCCAATGATCACGGCCAGAGTCACAGCAAAAGCAATGAGCGCTACGGTTACTACCTTCTTCATACCAGAATCCTTTCGTCACGCTTGTTCACCCCTCCCTGAGAGGGAGGGGACGGGGGAGGGTGAGTCTCGCAAAGGGATTCCTACCCCCCCCCCAACCCGCCCCCGCGCAGGGGGGGGGCCGTCATACGCGCACTTCACCAGCTTCAGTCTGGCGGCCAAACGCTTCAGGGGAACCGCTCGCCCATCGGTGCCAGTGGCCTCCTCCACCCACCGACGGCTGGTGCGACCTCCTTCTCTGAGACGAAGCGTCAGCTCCCGAATCTCCTGGCCTGACACGTAGGCCGCCTGCAAGCGTATCACCTGCCCCTGAGCCACCACCAGGAAGTCCCCCCGCCCCAGCAGCCTCTCCGCCCCCGTCCCCGCCAAACCCGATGCCACCTTGGCGTCCTCTGGGCTGACCACACTGCCCACGATGCGCACCGGAAAGTTGGACTTCACCAGCGAGCCGATGACGGACACGGTGGGCTTCTGGACGCAAGCTACCAGATGGATTCCCGCCCCTCTGCCCCGCTGAAGCAGCCGCGTCAGGAGATGTTCCACGTCTTTGCCCCCCACCATCATCAAATCGGCCAGCTCGTCAATGAACACCACCACCTGGGGCTGGGTCACCTTCTCCTGATCCCGCCTCTCCATCTCCACCACCAGCCGACCCAGCACCTCCAGGGCCCCTTCGACGTCCTCCACCGGGGGATATAACACGTGGGGGAGATCAGCAAACGAGGCGAAGCCGCGTCCCTTGGGATCAATCAGCACCAATTGCACTTCCCCCAGGCGGTTGTACATGGCCAGGCTGGTGATCATGGTGCGGGCCACCTCTGTCTTGCCCGATCCTGTCCTGCCCGCGATGAGCACGTGGGCCACGTCCGCACTGGGGAGGCGCAGCAGCAAGGGAGTGCCCTCCTCGTCCAGACCCAAGACGGCGGTGCAGGGCGGTATCTCCATCAGCCGACGGCACAGGGTCAGAAGCTTCACCGTACGCGGCGTCTCGCGAGGGATCTCCACGTTGATCTTGCCGTTTTGGCGGAACACGCGGCAGGAGGGGATGCCCAGGGAGAGGGCGATCTCCTCGCCCAGCCCCTTGATGCGGCTGACCTTGGCCCCCACCACGGGCACCAGCTCGAAGCGCACGAAGCGAGGAGTCACCGTTCCTCCGCAGACCTGGGAAGCCACCTTGTGGCTGGCCAGAACCATCTCGATTCGTTCAGCCTGATACTCCAGCAAACGTCGCATCATTCCTCACCGTCAACTGGCAGCGGCAGCTACCCGCTGGGGGAAGGGGATCACCTTGCCGCCCCTGGCGACCTTGCGGTGTGTCGGGCGAATCACCCTGGGCAAGGGGATCTCCTCCAGAACGGGCTCGCCTGCGGTGCGCAGGGCACAGGCCGCGCACTGGCGGGGGTCGCTGATGGGAGAGATCCTGGCCGTGCAGGCTGCCCTATGGAAGCTGATCCTGGCTGGCTCATCGTTCCACACCTCGGAGTGGCCGTTGCCGTAGCGGACCATGATGGGGGAGGGAGAGGACTTCTGCAGAGAGAAGCGCAGCTTGTCGCAGGAAATCTGTTTGGCGGGGCAGTCCCGGCAGAGGTTGGGAGAGACCTCGTTGTCGCCTTCGGTGATCTTGTTGCAGACGATTCGGCCATCGCGGGCCACGCTGCGGTGAGCGCATATCTTACCAGTCAAGTTGCCCATCATCATAACCTCCCTCGGCTCATGCCATCTGGCGAATCACGGCCATGACCTTGCCCTGGATCTCCACCTTGGCGGGATGGACCAGGATCGGCTCCACCCTGGGGTTGGCCGGCTGCAAGCGCACCCGCTTGCCTTCAGGATAGAACCGCTTCAAAGTGGTCTCGTTTCTATCCTTCAGCCTCACCGCCACCATCTCGCCGACCTCAGCCACCGCCTGATGCCTCATCACCACGATGTCGCCATCATTGATCAAGGCATCTATCATGGAATCGCCTTTCACCCGCAGGGCGTACAGGTCGTCCTGCTCCTTGACGATGTCGGGGGTCAGCTCGATCTCCTCGTAGTCGTCATCCGAGAAGGAGATAGGCTCCGCGCTGGCGGCGATCTGCCCCAGCAGAGGCACCTTAAAGCTCCTGCCCTCCAGCAGCTTGATCCCCCGCGGCGTGTCCGGCTCTCGCTCGATCTTGCCCTTCTTCTCCAGCGCTCTCAGGTGGTGATTGACCAGGGACTTGGTGCTCATCTTCAAGCCCTGGCGGATCTCCTCGTGGGTGGGAGGGTACCCCTTCTCAGCAATGAACGCTTCGATGAAGTTCTGCACTGCCTTCTGACGTTTGGTCAAGTTCTCCATCGTCCGCACCTCCTTTCCAAAAACATAGAACGCATGTTCTAGCTATATTATACCAGAACATGCGTTCTATGTCAAGGGGAAATCGCCCCAAAATGGGCGTTTCCTGGAAATTTTAAGGTTGCTGGAGAACCTCTACCCCTGCAGCTCCACAATCAACTCGTGGATGCGATCCAGTCCCGCCCGCAGATAATCGGGTGGCAGGCCAAAGCTGATCCGCAGGTGGTGGTCCAGACCGAAGTGATCTCCTGGAACGATGAGCACCATCTTCTCCCGCATCAGCCGCTCCACCAATGCGGTGGAGTTGACGTCGAGATGATAGCGCGCAAAAGTGATGGCCGCTGCCTGAGGCGGGACGAGACTGAAAGCCCCCTCGTGGCTTTCTAGCCATCCATCCAGAATAGGGAAGCCCCGCCGGATGTAGTCTCGCGTTCGCTGGATGAGACGGGGCCGCACCTGGGGAGAGAGCGCGATGGCCGCCAGCTTGTTGGCCAGCATGGTGGTGCTGATGGTGGTGTATTCGTGGCGCGCCCAGATGTCGTCCACGGTGTCCGCTGGTCCCACCACCCAGCCAATCCGCAGCCCTGGCAAGCCGTAGGCTTTGCTCAGGCTGTTCATGGCCAGTACCCTGTCGTACTTGCCCCAGAAAGAGGGCGTCTGAGTATCGGTCAATCGCTCCGCGCCGCTGTAGACCTCGTCGGTCAGGAGCCATGCCCCGACCCGTTCGGCGGCGGCCACGATTGCGTCCATCTCCTTCTGAGTGAGGATGGCTCCCGTGGGATTGTTGGGATTGCAGACGGCGACAAGCTTTGCTTTCTCTGAGACAACCTCGTTTAACTCGTCCAGGTCGAGAGCCCAGCCCCGTTCTTCCTGAAGATGAAAAGCCTTGACTCGAAAGCCATAATTGTGGCCGATGCCCCAAATCTGCATGTAGTTGGGCAGCATCATTACCATCTCGTCTCCGGGGGCGAGAAGGGTTTGGAGGGTGATGAAGTTGGCCTCAGCGCACCCCACGGTGACCAGCACATTGTCGGGGGTCGCCCCAGGATAGAGAGCGGCGATGCGCTCCCGTAGCTCGACGGTGCCGTTGGCCTGGGGGTAGTTCAGCTCCGTGTCCAACAGCTCCTCGACCCGGGTCCAATCGCCCAGCAGCTCACGAACGGTGGCAGGGTGAACACCGCTCTCCGACAGGTTGTACTCCACGACGTTCTCCCATTTGGACATCATGCGTTCCATGTCAAACGGCTGGAATGTGGTCATGCAATTCTCCTTTCGCTATTCCTTTGAAGTAAGGGAACTTTCAGGTTTTATCGGGAGGCCAGGCAGTTGCGAATACGCTATCCAGCACCTCTGGAGCATAGCGCCTGACCATGTCCTCGGTGATGGCTCCGGCCTGGCAGATTTCCCTGTAGAGTTGGCCACTGCGCCTCACGGTGCGCTCCTGGGTCTCGACGTCCAGAGCGACGAGACCGAAGCGCAAACTCCAGCCCTCGGCCCACTCGAAGTTGTCCACCAGTGACCAGTGGAAGTAGCCCTTGACGGGAACGCCTTCCTCAATGGCGCGGTGCAGGGCCGCCAGGTGGGTCAGCAGAAAGCGCGGACGCTGGTCATCGTCTTCGTCGGGAAGGCCGTTCTCGGTGACGTAGATGGGTTTGCCGTAGGCAGCCAGTCGCTTGAGCAGACGGTACAGCCCCTCCGGATACACCTCGCCGTAGCCGCCGTCGCTCATCTCCACGCCCTCCGGATAAAAGCGACGGCCAAAAAGCTCGCCGGGCCGGCGGGCATCGAAGGCCACCAGGTCCCTGGTATAGTAGTTGATGCCCAGGAAGTCTATCGAGTCAACCAGACCGGGCATCTTGCGGTTGAGAGCCAGGGGGAAGGCCAGCACGCCCTCGGTCAGGGCGATGAGGGTGAGCTGGTTGAAGATGCGATCCGGTATTGAGGCTGCCCAACGATCGAGACGAGAATTCGGATCGGCCGGGTCGAAGACCCGCACGGCGTGAGCGATCCCCACCTGAGCCTGGGGCCGTAAGCGATGGATGGCTCGGTAGGCACGGCCATGCGCCAGCAGCATGTTGCTCAGCACCTTGAAAGCTAGCCGCAGGTTTTGCTTGCCCGGCGGCCAGCGGCCACCCGCGTAGCTCAGGATGGCGTAGATGTTAGGCTCATTGAGCACACTCCAAAGCTCGACCAAATCACCCAGCTCCTCGGCTACCCTGGTCACGTAGCGCTCGAAGAGGGGTAGCACGGCCTCCGTCTCCCAGCCACCCTTTTCCACCAGCCACAGGGGATTGGTGAAGTGATGCAGGGTGACCATCGGCTCTATCCTTCGCTCCCGCAGCCCGGCCAGCATCCGCCGGTAGCGGGCGATGGCGTCGTCATCCCACTCGCCCTCTCGTGGCTCAATGCGACTCCATTCCAGCGACAGGCGATGGGCGTTGTGTCCCATCTCACGGGCCAGGTCGAAGTCGTCTTCAGCGCGATTCCACCAGTCGCAGGCCAGCTCGGAGCGGCGACCGTCGAGGATATGTCCCGGTTCCTTCTCCCATTCCCACCAGTCGTTGTTACTGTTGTTACCTTCCACCTGATGGGCGCTGGTGGCCGTGCCCCATAGGAAGCCCTGGGGAAAGCGTATCATTGGTTGTTGCATGGTTTTATCCTTCTATTCCTTGATGACTTGTTTCTCGTTGCCTCGTTACTCAGCGACAGCCACATAAATATACTGGATTTCAGGCCGTTTGGCAACAACAGAGAAGCCCGCTGTGTACCCTCCCTGTCGAATGTTGCCAGGGGGCTGAGAGGAAAGCTACCTCTGGTTGACGCCGGTGGCTTTTTAGAATATACTACTGCTGCCCTCTCCCTCCCCCCATCTCCTTGCCCTGGGCTCCGTTGAGAGGGAGGGTGAAGGGTAACCACCAAAGAGGAGAACGCTGGTGACTCAACCCATAGAAGCTGTGTTGATCGGCGCTGGCAATCGGGGCTATGACGCCTACGGGGCTTACGCCCTGGCGCACCCGGATGAGATCCGGTTCGCCGCCGTCGCCGAGCCACATGATGTCCGACGGGCCCGCTTCGCCCAGGCCCACAACATCCCGCCTGAGCGCCAGTTCCGTACCTGGGAGGACCTGCTCGTCCAGGGACAGATGGCCGATGCTGCCCTCGTCTGCACGCTGGACGACCTGCACGTCGGCCCCACCATCGCCGCGCTGGAAGCCGGCTACGAGGTGCTGCTGGAGAAGCCCATGGCGACTACGGTGGAGGATTGCGTGCGCCTGGTGCAAACGGCGGAGCGGGCCGGGCGCACCTTGATGCTCTGCCACGTTCTCCGCTACACCCCCTTCTTCTCCACCCTCCACGACATCGTCGCCTCTGGCCGCCTGGGCGACATCATCACCGTCGAGCATCGGGAAAACGTGATCTTCTGGCACATGGCCCACTCCTACGTGCGAGGCCACTGGCGCAATAGCCGCCTTGCCCCGATGATCCTGGCCAAGTGCTGCCACGACTTCGACGTCCTGTTCTGGAACCTGGGGCCGGTGAAGCGGCTGAGCTCCTTCGGCTCGCTGCTCCATTACCGCACCGAGAACGCGCCGCCTGGCGCCCCTGAGCGCTGCACCGATGGCTGCCCTCACGAGGCGACGTGCCCCTGGTCTGCCCCACGCCTGTACCTGAAGCTGATTCCGCTGATGCAGGTCGCCCGGCACTCGAGATCTGCATTAGAGCGACTGGCTGCGGGCCTCTATCTGGACCATCCCTCGTTCGCCAACCTGGCTCAGCGGTTGATCCCCGGCCTGGATGCCGCCCTGGATTACCGTGAGTGGCCCATCTCCACGATTTCTGAGGACACCAGCCCGCAGGCCAGGCGTCGCGCGCTGGAGAGGGGGCCTTATGGCCGTTGCGTTTACCACTGCGACAACGACGTGGTGGATCATCAGACAGTGAATATGGAATTGGAAAGCGGTGCTTCGGCGGTGCTGGTCATGCACGGTCATTCCCACAGGGAGGGCCGCACCATGCGTTACGACGGCACCCGCGCCACGCTGCTGGGCCAGTTCTACCTCACCGACAGCGAGATCCAAATCCACCATCATCTCACGGGAAAGGTGGAGATCATTCGGCCTGAGTTGGGCCGTGCTGGTCACGGCGGCGGCGACGAGGGGGTGATGCGCGCTTTCGTGCGCGCTCTGCGCCAGGGGAGTTCCGAGCCCCTGACCTCGGCCCGCGCTTCG
>CAZQDO010000094.1:0-8744 GCA_964592085.1 uncultured Anaerolineae bacterium
CCCAATGGGTGTCCGGTGACTGCAAGAGCGGCCTCCTCCAGCATGGTTACCCCAACCTGGTTGGGACTTAAACCCTGGGCGGTGGCCATCTTCACCAGGCGGGCGACGATGGCGTGGGCTGTGCGGAAAGCCAGGCCCTTCTCTCGCACCAGGGTGTCGGCCAGTTCGGTGGCGGTGGTGAAGCCTTCGGCGGAGCGAGCCAGCAGATGGGCACGGTTCACCTCCAGGCTCTCGAAAACAGCCGCGTACAGCTCCAGCACGGCATCGGCCGCCTCAAAAGCTCCGAAGAGGGGGCTGCACATCTCGTCCTCAATGTCCTGGGTGTCGCCATAGGGCACGTTGTGGCTCAAGGTCAGGATAGTGAGAGCATGGCCGTAAATGCGCCCCAGGCGAGCACGCAGGTGTTCCAGCACCACCGGGTTCCGTTTCTGAGGCATAATGGAGCTGATCTGGACAAAGTCGTCGCCGATGCGGATGGCCCCCGCCTCCCGCGTGGCCCAGAAGAGCAGGTCTCTGGTGAAGCGAGAGAGATTGGCAGCCATGGTGACCAGAGCAGCGACCGCTTCGGTCAGGTG
The DNA here is from genome assembly GCA_964592085.1 of uncultured Anaerolineae bacterium. Taxonomy (GTDB): domain Bacteria; phylum Chloroflexota; class Anaerolineae; order VGOG01; family VGOG01; genus CAZQDO01. Next base: position 576 of record CAZQDO010000094.1, read on the forward strand.
GTCAGAGGCGCCGATGGCATCGTAACTGCTCTCCATTGGCCCGGCGAAGCCCAATAGCTCAGCCACGTACTGGCGGTCTACAGGGAAGCCCGAGGTGGTGAAGGCCGCCGCCCCCAGGGGACTGCGGTTGGTGGTGGCATAGGCAGCCTGAATCCGGGCAGCGTCTCTTTCCAGAAAACTCAACACTCCGGCCAGGTAGTGGGCCAGAGTGGTGGGCTGCGCCGGCTGGGTGTGCGTGTACCCAGGCATGATGGTTTCCAGGTGTTCCCGGCTGAAAGCCAGCAAGGTGTCTCGGAAGTGATTCAGGCGCTCCAGGGTGCTCAGCAATTCGTCGCGCAAAGCCAGGCGGCTGAGGGCCGCGCCCAGGTCATTGCGGCTACGAGCGAGCTGGAGATTGCCCCCCATCTCAGCTCCGGCCAGGGCGATGAGCCGCCACTCGACGCAGAAGTACAGGTCCTCCACACCTGGCTGGTAGTCCATTGACTCCGGCCCCTCGGCCTCGATCTGGAGCAGAGCGGCGAGCAACGCCTGGGCACATTCCTGGTTGATGATCGCCTGCCTAAGCAGCATCAGGACATGGGCCTTGTTGGCCGCCATCATCGGCGCAAGAAAGCGCTCCCTGGCCTCGGCAAAGGAGGGTCTGAGCACGTGGGCGGCATAGGCGGGGTTGGGGAAGAGACGGTCAACCATCGGCTATCCCTTAAGCCCCGTCAGGGCAATGCCCTCGATGATCTGCCGCTGGAAGATCACGAAGACAGTCAGCAAGGGCACTACCGCCAACGTGTTAGCCGTCATGATGAGGTGCCACTTGGAACTGTCCTCGCCAGAAAAGAACCCCAGGCCCACCGGCAGAGTGAGCATATCCCGCGCGGAGGAAACGATGAGGGGCCAGATGTAGGCGTTCCAGTTGCCCAGAAAGTTAAAGATAGCGAGGGCTGCCAGGGCCGGCTTGATCAGCGGCAAGGCCACCCGCCGGTAGAGCCCAAACTCGGAGACGCCATCTATGCGCGCGGCGTCAATCAGGTCGTTGGGCACGCCAGACATGAACTGCCGCATCAAAAAGATGCCGCCGGCGGTGATGACGCCGGGAAAGATGATGCCCCAGTACGTGTCGGCCCAATCCAGCCTGACCGACATGATGTACCAGGGGATGACCAACATCTCAGTGGGTACCATCAGGGTGCTCAGAATGAGCACAAAGAGGACGTTTTTCCCAGCGAAGTCGTACTTGGCGAGGGTGTAGCCGGCCAGCGAATCGAAAAAGACCACACTGAGGGTGCTGAGGGCAGCGCAGATGAAGCTGTTGAGGTACCACCGCGGAAAGAGGGTTTTGAGGACAACTTCTCTGTAATTGTCAAAGGTCGCTGCCTGGGGAAAGAAGTTGCCCATGTAGATTTCGGACGCCGGCTTGAAAGAGGTAGCGATCATCCAGATAAAGGGCACGACCATTGTGAGGCCGCCCAGGATCAAGAAGAAGTAGCAGATCGCTTTGACAATGGCTTCAGACCGCCGTTGGCCCATCTCAAATCTCCTTCCCAGAGTCTTCTGTTGCACACCGACCGCCATTTGTCGCCTCCTAGTATTCAACCCGCCGCGTCAGCAGACGCATCTGCACCAGGGTAATCACCATAATAATCAAGAACAGCACCACCATGAGCGCAGCCGCGGAGCCCATCTTGTACCGACCAAAGCCCTCGCGATACATGTGCAACACCACTGTCACCGTGCTGTTGAGCGGCCCGCCGTCCCCCTGGCGCGTCATGTTGATCACCTGGGTGAACATGCGCAGGAAACTGATGCTCTGCAGCACCACCAGGTAGACGATGGTGGGGTTCAACAAAGGCAAGGTGACGTGGCGGAAAAGCTGCCAGCGGTTGGCGCCATCAATCCGGGCGGCTTCGTAGTACATCTGCGGAATCTGCTTCAGGCCGGCCAGGAAAATGATAATGGCAAAGCCCAGTCCCTGCCAGACGGCCACGGCTGCAATGGAGAGCAGGGCCTGATCGGGGTCGCGGAGGAAGTTTTGTTCCGGCAGGCCGAGGAAACTGAGAAAAAGGTTGATCGGTCCAAAGCGCGGCTGATACATCCATCGCCAAACCCAGGAGATAGCGACCGTCGAGGTGACAAAGGGGATGAAGTAAACGGCCCGGAACAGACCAACCATCTTGGTGATGCGATCCAGCATCAGAGCGATGGCCAGGGCCAGCACCAGTTGTGTGGGCACGCCGATGATGACGTAGGCAAACGTATTCTGAAAGGCGTGGCGCACCACAGACTTGGGGTTTTGAAAGTCCTGCCAGATGTTTCCGAAATTGGCCAAGCCAACAAAAGGTTTTTCCGGAGAGAGGATGTTCCACTCTCGCACGCTAACGTTAAGGGCGAACAACGTCGGGCCGATGCGAATTGCCAGAAAGAAGAATAGCGGGATGAGCATGAAAACGTAGGCCCAAAGTTGTCTACGGCGACGGAGACTCAATTTGCTCAACATGTTTGATGCTCCTTACCACTTCGACAATGTTAGATCACGAGCCAAGTGTCATTGCGAGGAGCGGGTTTTGCGCCGAAGCAATCCAAGGGATTGCTTCGGCAAAAACCGTCTCGCAAAGACACTCATCCGACGATATCCACCAGGACATTCCGTCGAAAGCACTCTCGGCGTTTGAGAGAGAGTTGCAGGGGAGGCAGGGGGAACGCGCCCCCTGCCCCCTCATGCTGATCGTTAATGCGTAGCCCAGAACTCGTCGAACTGGGCCTGAACTTTCTCGACGGCCTCGTCCAGCGCGGCACGCGGGTCTTCGCCGGTCAGCCGCACGGCGTCAAAGGCGTCAATGAGCGCCTGGCGGTCGTCGCTCTCGTTAACGAAGAAGGTGGCGTAGGCGTAGGGGAGTTGCTTGGCGAAGGCGCCGAGGTTCGGGTCAGCCAGCAGGTCGGGATCGCTGGCGGCTTCCAGCCGCGCCGGCAACTCGCCCACCTTGTCCACCCAGAGGGCCATGGCCTCGTCGGTGGTGATGAACTTGAGGAACTTGACCGCCGCTTCCAGTCGCTTCGGGTCAGAGGCGGCCTTGTTGGTCAGGCCATGGGTCCAGAAGGAACCGAAGGTCGTCAGTTCACCGCTGGGGCCAATCGGCATCGGCGCCACGCCAAAGTTCAGGTCGGGCGCGTTCACGGCAAGGGAGCCCAGACGGAACGAGCCGTCAATGTGCAAGGCCAGCCTGCCCTGGTAGAAAGCCTGGGTCGCGCCGTCGAACAGGTCGTTGGTGCCGGTCTTGTAGTCGGTCTCGAACTTGCACAGCCACTCCCAGGCTTCGTAGCCGCCTTCGGAGGCGTTCCACTGAATCTTGCGCTGGTCCTCGCTCTGCGGCACCTGGCCGAACTGGCGAGTGAGGATTTCGCGATACCAGTGGTGGCCCTGCCCGTTCATCTCCACTGCGTAGCCCATAACCTCAAAGTCACCGTTGGCGTCCAGCTTGGTGAGTTTCTGGGCGTAATCCACGAACTCGTCCAGCGTCGTGGGCGGGACTTCCGGATCCAGGCCGGCGGCGGCAAAGAGGTCCTTGTTCCAGAAGAGGGCCAGGGTGCGGACGGCGGTGGGGATGGCCCAGTACTTGCCCTCGAACTTGCCAGCCTGCACCAGGGGCGAGAACTCGCTTTCGATCATTGAGGACGGGAACTCGTCCTCGGGCAGGGGGATCAGGTAGCCGGAGTCCACCCAGAGCGGCAGCCAGCCATAGTAAAGGGTAGCGACGTCAGGGCCAACGCCGGCCGGCACCGAGGCGGCTATCTTGTCTCGATAGTCTGCGTAGGGGAAGTTGGTGTGGATGACGTGGATGTTGGGGTTTTCGCCCTCGAACTGCTGGATGAGGCGGTTCATGGCGTCCACGCGGGCATCGTAGAAGTACTGCCAGTACTCAATGGTGATGCCCTTCTCCACTTCCACTTCCTTCTCGACCTCGACGGTCTTCACCACCTCTTTCTCGACGATCACCTCTTTCTCGACCTCGACAGTGACCGGAACCTCTTTCTCGACGATGACCTCCTTCTCGACCACCTCAGGGGTGGGCGTAGCGCAGGCGGTCACGAGGCTGGCCAGCGCGATGACAACGAACAGTAGCGATACGAGCTTTTTCATTTCACTTTCCTCCTTTTGCAGTTTGGGTAAAGCGATTGGATACTGGCAAGAGCCAATATCCCTTGCAAGTCTGTCTTTGCTACTTTATCACCCCCTTTCTCACCACTCGATCTGGAGCAGGCGAGCCGCATTGCCGGCCAGGATCTTCTGCATGGTCTCGTCACTCACTTCCAGGTACACCAGATCGCGAATCTGATCTTGCAGGTACCGTACGGCAAAGCCCCGCGGGAACCAACTGGAATCGGTGCCGAAGAGAATGCGGTCAGGTCCGATGGTCTCCAGGTATTTGCGATAGAGCCGCTTCACCGTCCACTCCTCCGGCATCCAGCGGATCCATTGATTGGAACCGGAGGTGTCTACGTAGACGTTTCGGCAAGCCCAACAGAGTTGAAGCGTGTCAAAGATGTAGGTGCAGCCGAAGTGGGGCACGACGAAGCTCACGTCGGGGAAAGCCCTGGCGACGTTGTGCAACTTGATAGGGCTGATGTTGGGATGGTAGGCGATGCCGCCACCGCCGCCCATGATGCCAAAATGGATCAACACCGGGATATGGTGCTTGGCCGCCACCTCCCACACAGGAAATGCTGCCTCGTCGTCCAGGTCTCGATCCAGAGCTGGAGCCAGCACTTTGTAGCCGCGCATCCCCAACTCCATCACTGCCCGCTCCAGTTCCTCAGCAGCATTGTCCTCGAAAGGATCGTGATGAGCAAAGCCCATGAACTTGTCCGGATGGCGGTTCACCAGGTAGGCCAGGTGATCGTTACCACCGCCAGTGACGAAGACGACTTTGTCCAGGCCATAACGGTCCACCTCGGCGGCCCATCGGTCGGCCTGCTCCTCGTCGGGGGGTGACTCTGCCTCCGGTGCGGGGAAGTCCCAGGCCCGTCGCCACTCCAGATTGTAGGCCCTGGCCTGCTCACGGATCAGTTTGGCGCGGCGCTCGCCGACCTTTTCCGCCAACTGTGTCCATCGGTCCGCGCTTCCCACCCAGCGACGACTGGTGGGGAAGTGGGAATGGAAATCAATAACGTGCCAATCCTGATAGACCATTGAATCTTCTCCTTGTCGCCTCAGCCCATTGCCAGAGCATCGCCCGTTGAATGGAGAACCATGGCGATAGCCCCCATGACAGCGGCGTTTTCGCCCAACTCGGAGGCCTTGATCGCTGGCATGACGGGTACCACGCCCTCCACTCGCCGGCGAATAGGTTCAACGAGCAAGTCAGCCGAACGAGCTACCCCCCCACCCAGCACAATCAACTCTGGATTCAGAATGGCTGCCACGCTGGCCACGATAAGGCTGAGGTAATCCACTGTCTCATCTACGACCTCTTGGGCCAAAGGATCGCCACGGCGAGCCGCTTCAAAGACCTTTTCGGCGGTCAGAGCCTTCAAATCACCCTCTGTGAGCTCTCTAAGAAGCGTATCCCCATTCCTCTCCATCATCGCCAACGCTCGGCGAACAATGCCCGGGCCGGCAGACAGAATCTCTATACAGCCGAAACGTTCGTACTGCTTACCCAGGTAGGAGCTATCAGGTACCAAATAGCCCACTTCCCCCGCTGCCTCACTATGGCCCCGATATAACTTGCCACCGATAACGATGCCCGCTCCGATGCCGGTACCAATGGAAATGCAAACCAGATTACCTGTACCCTTGCCCGTCCCATACCAGCTCTCGCCCAAGGCAGCCAGGTTGACGTCGTTTTCGGCAAAAACGGGGACCTGAAAGCGGTCCTCCAGGATCTTTTTCAAGGGCAGGTTCTTCCAGCCCAGGCTAGCAGCCCAAACAACGACCCCTTCCTGATGAAGCGTTATAGAAGGGACGCCGATCCCGATACCTCTGAGCTCCTGATCCTCTAAGCGGGGATTGCGGAGAAGTTGCTCGATGGTCTTTATCAACTGCTCCAGGCCATCCTTCCGGCCATCCCCTGAAGAAGAAGGGAGGGACGCTTTCTGTAGGATATTGCCGCCCAGATCAGCCAGGGCTCCCACGATGTTCGTCCCTCCCATATCTATGCCGATGATGGCATTGGCCGCGTAATTGAATTCCAGAAGAGTCGGACGGCGTCCGCCGGTTGAATCGCCTGAGCCCATCTCCAAGACGAGATTCTCCTCCACCAACTTACTAACTATCCTGGTAACAGTGGCAGGGCTTAGACGCAGAGTTTTGGCGATTCCGGCCCTGGACATGGCGCCCTGCTCCCTCAGCAATTCCAGGATAGCCGAACGGTTTAGCCGTTTCATCAGTTTGGGTCTACCGATACGCGGCACTGGTTCCCTCCCTGCGATCCCTTAGCTAACCCAACACTTCTTCGATGTGGAACTTACTTTTTTTCAGAAACAAAGTTTGATACCATTATATCAAAAAAAGAGATTTTTGTCAATGCCTGAGAGAGGCTTTTTCCTTAAAATCTTCGCGATCAGTCATTGCACGTTGATGGAAAACACCCAGTGCCCCGAAAAGCAAGAATCCACCCTCTTCAGGTGGATTCCTGGTACCCCTGGCAGGACTCGAACCTGCAACCTGCTGATTCGAAGTCAGACGCTCTGTCCAATTGAGCTACAGGGGCACGGTGAGTTGATTTTAGCACAAGGTGGGCACGCTGTCAAACAGGAGCTACACAACTTGCACCTTCATGATGTCCGTCGTGCCAGGGCCACTGCCTGCCGCCCCAGCGGTGATGACTACTACGTCGTCCTGTTTTACCAGTCCATGCTCCTGAGCAACCTTGACCGCAGCAGAAATCGTTTCATCAGTGCTGTCAGTTTGCCTGGAGAGCAGCGCCCGAACCCCCCAATAGAGGGCCAACTGGCGCTGAACCGTAGGGCTGGGCGTGACCGCGATGATGGGAGAGCAAGGACGGTATTTAGAGATGACGCGGGGGGTGTGGCCTGAGAGGGTGGGAGTGATGATGGCCGCTGCCCCCAGATCACAGGCCGTCTCATAGGTGGCATGGCTGACGGCGTCGGCGATGGAGGTCACCGGCCTACGGGGCAGGCGAGACCTGGCTACGCTTTCTAGCTCGCTTCGCTCAGCTTCCCCAGCGATCCGGACCATCGTCCGCACGGACTCCAGGGGATACTTACCCACCGCCGTCTCGCCAGAGAGCATGATGGCATCGGTGCCGTCTAAGATAGCGTTGGCCACGTCGCTGGCCTCGGCCCTGGTGGGCCGTGGATTGCGCATCATCGAGTCCAACATCTGAGTGGCGGTAATCACTGGCTTGCCAGCGGCGTTGCATTTGGCGATGATCATCTTCTGCACGATAGGCACAGCCTCCGGCGAAGTCTCGATCCCCAGGTCGCCGCGAGCCACCATGATGGCGTCCGCCGCCTCAATGATCCCGTCAATGTCGTCCACCGCCTCCGGTTTCTCGATTTTGGCCACCACAGGCACGGAAGGACGAGAGACTGACAGCTCCCGGATCATCTCTTTCAACTCCCGTACCTCATCCGCGCCGCGCACAAATGAGAGGGCAACCCAATCCACCTGTTGCTCCAGCAGAAAGCGCAGATCACGTCGGTCCTTGTCGGTGATGGCAGGAATGGCGTGAGAGGCACGGGGCAGGTTCATTCCCTTGTTGGTCTGGAGCAGGCCACCGGTAATCACCCGACAGGTAACGTCGGCGTCCCCAGTGGAGAGCACCTCCAGCTCCAGCAGCCCGTCGTCAATGAGGATGCGGTCGCCTGGCTCCACGTCTCGAGGAAGCATGGCATACTGGACGGGCACCTCGCCGGCGTGGCCGACAATGGGCCGCGTGGTCAGGATGACCTTCTCCCCGGCAACCAAAGGGACACCCTCACCCTCCATCTTCCCAACTCGCAGCTTGGGCCCTTGCAGGTCGGCCAGGATGGCTATGGGCTTTCCCACCCTGGCAGCTACGGCGCGGATACGCTCGATGTTCTCGCCGTGATAGGATTGGCTGCCGTGGGAGAAGTTCAGGCGGGCCACATCCATGCCGGCCAGCATCAGCTCTTGCAACATCTCAGGGGTACGGCTGGCCGGCCCGATGGTACAAACGATCTTAGTACGCAACA
>CAZQDO010000094.1:8844-14854 GCA_964592085.1 uncultured Anaerolineae bacterium
TCCGTCGGCAGAGGGACTACCTCGACCGCCGCAGGCCCTTTGGGGGTTTGTTCGATCCGAAACTCCACCTGCTGCCCGTCTTCTAAGACACCGTAGCTCTCGACGCCGGTGCGGTGAACGAAGATGTCCTCACCATTGGCCTTGGTGATAAAGCCCCAGCCCTTGTAGGCGTCGAACCACTTCACCCGCCCAATGAGCTTAACCCCGGGCTCCTCGGCGGTGCGGCAGCGAGGACAGAACTTAGGCTCGAACAACTCGGCACCCCGTTCGGCCATCTCCCGCTGCTCAGTGACGGTGAACACAAATTGAGCCCCACACTGCTCGCAAGTGAGCATCTTGTCTTTAAACTGCATTTCGCCTCCTTGCTGCATCAAACAAGAAACTATGCCTTTACTATATGCCATTTTCAGGCTTTTGTCAAACATTAGAACACCGATGTGCGGGATTTACGGATTCCTCCCTCAGCCGGTAGTCCTCCTCTTGGGTGTTGCTGGCTCATTTGCTCCGGCGGGATTTGGCAATCCCGCCGCCAAGCCGCTGGATCTGGCGATCCAGCGGGAGCAGAATAGCACAAGTGGAAACTGATAGGCCAGCAACACTTAGCAGGGAGACCAGCCCTCAGTCCAAGTCACTTGATCCGTGAATCCCACCTATCCGTTGTTCTTCCAGAAAAAAGGCGGTGACCGCATCACGCTCGATCACCGCCCTCTCTCTTTGAGTGCTCCTCTCCTGATTAGCTGGCCACCAGGGGCAACTCGACTGACTCCGCTTGCGAGGTGGCCGATTCCTCAAAAACATCCTCATCTTCCAAGAAAATCAGTTCCTCGGCGCCTTCCCCTCTGACCAACGCCAACTCCACGTCCTCAAAGGTCTCTGAAGAGATTTCGCCTTCATGCCCTGGCCGGCCTCGAAAGCCCGTTCCCGCCGGGATCAGCTTGCCGATGATGACGTTCTCCTTGAGACCGAAGAGATCGTCCTGACGACCCTCAATGGCCGCGCCAGCCAGAACCCTGATGGTATGTTGGAAGGAGGCTGCCGAAAGGAAACTGTCGGTATTGAGAGCGGTCTTGCTGATACCCAATAAGACTGGTTGAGCCGTAGCTTGGCGGCCACCTTCGGCTGCCACGTTGGCGTTGCTCTCGGCGAAGGTCAAGCGATTCACAAGCTCCCCTGGCAGCATGTCGGTATCGCCCGAGGAGGTTGTCTGCACCTTGCTCAGCATCTTGCCGATGATGACCTCAAAGTGCTTATCGTTGATGTCCACCCCCTGCGAACGGTAGACCTTCTGGATCTCCTTGAGCAAGTAGAGCTGCGTATCCTCTCGCCCCAGGATGCGCAAGATGCGATGAGGGTTCTTGGATCCTTCCGTCAACTGATCGCCAGCTTTCACCCGTTGGCCCTCACTGACGGTCAGCCGTGACGCCGAGGGCACCTCGTATTCCCGCTCCTCTCGCCTCTCGTGGACTATGGTGATTTGGCGATCCTCCCGCGAAATCCGTCCGCCCCTCCTAACAGTTTGCTCCTTCTCGCCACGGCTAGCGATAGGCTTCCCGTCGGCAATCTCATCGCCGTCCTCGACCAGGATCTTCCAGCCACGCTTTACGTCATACTGATCACGGGTGATCTCACTACTGATGACTTTGATATAGCGCACCCCCTCCATGCGCCGGATCTCCACCATTCCATCAATGTCGGTCATGAGGGCCTCGCCCTTGGGGTTCTTACGAGCCTCAAAAAGCTCCTCCACTCGTGGCAAACCGTGAGTGATGTCTCCGCCTGAAGCCACTCCACCGGTGTGGAAGGTACGCAAGGTAAGCTGGGTGCCCGGCTCACCGATGGATTGAGCAGCCACGATGCCCACTGCGGCCCCTACTTCAACCAGCTTCCCACGGCCCAGGTCCCGCCCGTAACACTTGGCGCAGAGACCGTACCTGAGCTGGCAAGTCATGGGCGAGCGCACATAGACCTCCTCGACGCCAGCCGCCCTGATGGCTTCCCAATCTTTCTCCTCGATCATCTTGCCGGCAGAGACGATGATCTCGCCCGTCTCAGGGTCAGCAACTGGCCCTGCTGCAACCCGGCCCAGGATTCGCTCCCCCAGGGTCTGGCCCGCCACATCGTCCGATGCTCTAATCCAGATCCCGCCTCTGGTACCACAGTCCCCGGCGTTGACGATCGCATCCTGAGCGGCATCCACCAGTCGCCAGGTAAGGTAGCCCGCGTCGGCGGTGCGCAGGGCGGTATCGGCCAAACCCTTGCGCGCCCCGTGGGTGGAGATGAAGTACTCCAACGTGGACAGGCCCTCTCGGAAGTTGGAAATGATGGGCAAGGCGATGATCCGCCCCGCTGGGTCGGCCATCAAACCACGCATCCCAGCGAGCTGCCGAATGGGCTGAAAGCCTCCCTTGGTAGCCCCCGACTGAGCCATCATCTGAATGGGGCCGGTCGGATCAAGAGACTGGGCCACGGCTTCGGTCACGTCATCGGTAGCCCTGGTCCATAATTCGATGGTCTTGGAGTACTGTTCATCCTCAGTCAAAAGCCCTCGACGGTACTGACGCTCCACTTCTCTCACCTGCTCATTGGCCCGTTCCACAATCTCCCTCTTGGCCTCGGGCACAGTCAGGTCAGAGATGGCGATCGTCGCGCCTGAGCGGGTGGCATACTTGAAGCCGATGGCCTTGATCTTGTCCGCCAAATCGGTGGTCGCCTCCGCGCCGAGCCTTTGATAGCACTTGGCTATCAAATCCTTGAGCTGTACTTTGTCCAAAACACTATCCACGAAACGCAGCTCATCAGGTAGGATCTGGTTGAAGATGGCCCGCCCGACTGTCGTCTCGACAGGGTACTTCCTGGCCGCGCGCCGCTCTCGAACTTGCATGACCTTGATCTTGGCGTGCAGATCAACCTTGCCCAGCTCGTAGGCCAGGGCCACCTCATCGAGATCAGTGAAGACCTTGCCCTCACCACGGCAGCCGTCCTCCTCCAGAGTGAGATAGTAGCACCCCATCACCATATCCTTGGTGGGGCCTACGATAGGCTCGCCGTGGGCTGGCTTGAGCAGGTTCTGCGTGGACAGCATGAGCTTTCGGGTCTCTTCTACGGCGACTTTGGACAGCGGCACGTGCACAGCCATCTGGTCGCCATCGAAGTCAGCGTTAAAGGCAGCACAGACCAGAGGGTGAATCTGGATGGCCTTGCCATCCACCAAAACAGGCTCGAAGGCCTGGACGCCCAGACGGTGCAAAGTCGGAGCGCGGTTGAGCAACACGGGCTGCTCTTTCACCACCTCTTCCAACACCTCCCAGACCTCGGGGCGTTCCCGCTCGATGAGCCGCCTGGCCCCCTTGACGTTATTAGCATAGTTGTATTCCACCAGCTTGCTGATCACAAAAGGACGATAGAGCTCCAAAGCCATCTCTCTGGGCAGGCCGCACTGGTGCAGTTTCAGCTCCGGCCCGGTGACGATCACCGAACGGCCTGAGTAGTCCACGCGCTTACCCAGCAGGTTACGGCGGAAACGCCCCTTCTTGCCCTTGAGCATGTCCGAGAGGGATTTCAGCTCCCGCTGGCCACGCCGAGACATGGCCTTGCCTCGATAGCTGTTGTCAATGAGGGAATCCACCGCTTCCTGGAGCATGCGCTTCTCGTTGCGCACGATGACGTCAGGCGCCCCCAATTCCAGGAGACGCTTGAGGCGGTTGTTGCGGTTGATCACCCTCCGGTACAGGTCGTTCAGGTCACTGGTGGCGAAGCGCCCTCCGTCCAACTGGACCATAGGCCTGAGCTCCGGCGGAATGACGGGCAACACGGTCCAGATCATCCACTCGGGCCGGTTGTTCGATTTTCGCAGGGCTTCCACGACCTGCAATCTTTTGACCGCCTTCTTGCGCCGCTGTTTTGAACGGGTGGTACGAACCTCGGTCCACAACTCCTTGGCCATGACGCCCAGGTCCATGCCCTTCAGGATCTCATAGAAAGCTTCGGCCCCCATGCCAGACTTGAAGACCTGACCCCATTTGGCCTTCAGATCTCGGTACTGAGCCTCATCTAGCAGCTTCATCGGGGTCAGATCCTCCATCAGCTCCTTGCGGTCATCATCAACCCTCCGCTTAAGAGCCTCTATCTCCTGAGTTCCCTTGGACTGCAGGGTCGTGATCTCATCCTCCAAAGCACGGCGCAAGCTCTCGATATCAGCTTCCACTGATTTCTTGCTCCGATCTTGCTCGGCTTTGATCTGGCCCTCGATCTGGCTCAGCTTCTCTTGCACGACCCGATTCAGGAGGACCAAATGCTCGCGGCCTATCACCTCGCCAGCCTCGACGATGGTCTCCTCCGTGAGTGAGAAGACCAAAGGGGTCCGCACTGTCTTTCCCTGACGGGTCTCTATCTTGGTCTGTAGGGTCTGGGTCTCTTTCACGACCCCGTCGGTGGCCGCGGTCAACTCCTCCTCCAGGCGCTGATGGTCGGCCTGCCGACCCTCCTCCAGTTCCGCGACTTTCTCAGCCACTTCTTGCTCTAACTTATCAATCTGCTCCTGGATGTCCTTCGCCAAGCGACTTTGTTCCTGAGCCAACTCCTCTTCGAGGCGATGCAAAGCCTTCTGCCGCGCCTCCTCATCTATCGCGGTGATGATGTATTGAGCGAAATACAGGACGCGGTCCAGGTCGCGCCGAGAGATGTTCACCAGCATCCCCATGTAGCTGGGCACGCGCCGCGTATACCAGACGTGGGCCACGGGAGCCGCCAACTCGATGTGCCCCATGCGCTCCCGCCGGACCGAAGAGCGGGTCACCTCCACCCCGCATTTATCGCAGATGATGCCCTTGTAGCGTACGTTCTTGTACTTGCCGCAGTAGCATTGCCAATCTCTGGTAGGCCCAAAGATAGCCTCACAGAACAGGCCGTCCTTCTCAGGCCTCAGCCGGCGGTAGTTGATGGTTTCCGGCTTGGTCACCTCACCGTAGGACCAGGAATGTATCTCATCCGGCGAAGCCAAGCTAATGCGCAAGGCGCTGAAGTCTTTTACCTCCAAGTTGTCTCCTCCCTAATTTGGATATCAGTTATTGGCTATTGATCGCAAGCTGCCAGGTACCTGGCAGTGGTCTCCATGCAACGATGGCCCAACAGGCGCGACACGAGCGAAATATCACCTGTGTCTGCCAACGTGGACACGGCAAAGGTGTGCCGCAGGGTGTGGGCCGATACACCCTCCAGATCAGCGGCCTGGGCGTAGACCCGTATCAGCCGCTGAACCGTGCGTTTGGAAATACAGTTGCCATCCTGACTGAGAAAGAGGTTTTCGGTACTCGTCGAGGGAGGCCTGATCCGCAAATAGTCCCTCAAGGCAGCACAGGCATGGGAATTGAGAGGGACCTGGCGGCGTCTGTTGCCTTTGCTTTCGCCCACCCATAGCATACCCTCTCCATTACCCTGCAATTGGACATCGGCCAGGTGCAATCCCGTCAACTCTCCCAGCTTGATCCCCGTTTGAAGCAACAACTGGACGATGGCATAATCTCGCTTGACCAGGCTGGGCCGCCCCTCTTGTATCGCCTCAAGGAGGCTAGTGACCTCCTCAGAATCGAGAGCACGAGGCGGATCTGAGTCAGGTATGGGAATCAACCGCACCTCAGATGCCGGATTGTTTTCCATCAGGCCGGTTTCCATCGCAAAACCGTAGAATTTGCGAACCGCCTGCAAACGCCGATTGATGGTGGCCTGAGCCCATCCCTCGCTGGCCCGCATGTGGCGGCGATACGTCCGGATGTCGTCGGGCGTCAACTCCAATAGAGAAGATGTCGCTCCATTGACACCGACGTGCCAACGAGCGAAAGTCCTCAGATCGGCCAGGTAATTGACAATGGTCGTTGATGCCAAAGCCAACCGCGCCAGGTGTTCTTCAAATTGGGTTAACAGTTCTTCAACGTTCTCAGCCACTATCCGAGTCTCCAGTGACTAGGAAATCAGAAAATCAGGGAACCAGGCATTTCCTGATTCCCTGATCCCC
>CAZQDO010000095.1:0-14850 GCA_964592085.1 uncultured Anaerolineae bacterium
CGTCAGTCCCGACAGCGATGGCCTGGCGCAAAGAACAGACCTCGGCAACGTGGGATTCCCCATAATGCCACGGCTCGCAATGAATGGTATTCCAGTTCAGGCGGGTGATCATGGTGGGACTCTCTTTGCCCACGAAGAGGTCGCCTGAGAAGCGAACCATCTGCGGCGCCAGCAGGACGCCATCGGCCTCTCTGAGTCGCTCTGCTGCGCTGGTGAAATCAATCAGCCCGTCCATGGGGCCAAACGTCTGGCCGTGATCTATCGCTACAATGACCGCGTTTCCGCCCTGAGGAAACAACCTGCTCAGGCGGTAGTCCTTGCCTCTCATCTACATTCTCCCTTCATTGATGAGGAGGAGAGCAACTGCGTTACCTCCTCAAACACCTCCATCACCCTGTCGGCTTCGGCCTCCGTGATCACCAAGGGTGGCTTGATCTTGACCACGTTGCCCATGCCGGAGTACTTGGCATGGCCGAACTGCACCCCTCGCTTGAATCCCTCTTCCACAAAGCGATACGTTTCCTCGTTCGCCGCTTCCCTGGTCTCCCGATCCCGCACCAATTCGATGCCGATCATCAACCCTGGGCCTCTGACGTCGCCGATCAGCTCGTATTTGTCCTTCAGTTCCAGCAGCCGTTCAGTGAAGTAGCCCCCCATCTTGCGACAGTTCTCCAGCAGGTGCTCCTCTTCCATCACCTTGAGGGTCGCCAGGCCCGCCACCATGGAGACCGGGAAGTGGGCAAAGGTGAAGGAGTGATCGCCCGGTTCAAACCCCTTCAGGCGCTCCCCTTGCAGGCTGCCAGCCAGGGGGAAACCGCCTCCGATGGACTTTCCAAAGATCAGGATGTCGGGCACGGTCTCATACAACTCAGCGGCAAACATCTCGCCCACCCGCCCGAAGGCTGTTTGGATCTCATCCCAGATGAGCAGCATGTCGTGCTTGTTGCACAACTCGCGGATGGCCTGGTAGTATGGCCGGGGGAAAGGGATCATTCCCCCGCTGGACTGAATGGGCTCCATCATCAGCGCTACCGGCTGTCCGTCGAGGGCATGGCTGAGGAACTTGTCCATCATCTTGACACAGAACAACTCGCACTCAGGATAGGTTTTCTCGTAGGCGCAGCGATAGCAGTAGGCCTGGGGCAAACGGATCTTGTGCCCGGTGTAGTCCAGGAAGGGTGTGGGATGAGGATAGGTCAGGTCCATGGTGGCAAAGGTGCGCCCCGCGTAGCCATCCCAGAGGGTGACGAAGTACTTCCGCCCCGGCCTGTTACGCAGCGCCAGCTTCATTGCTCCCTCTACCGCCGTAGTGCCGTGGAGGCAATAAGCCACCCGGTTTAGATCGCCGGGCGCGATCTCCGCCAGCTTCCTAGAGAGGAGGAGCTTGGGCACGGTGTCGAAGTTGGTACGAACGTGGGTGAAGTAATCCAGTTGAGCCTTGACTGCCGCCATGACGGTGGGATGACAGGCCCCCACGCCCAGACTCCAGGCCTGGGCAGTACAGTCAATGTACTCTTGGCCATCGTTGGTCCAATACCTGGCCCCTCGCGCTTTGGCAAAGAGCTTGGGCACCGCCGCGCCGACAGACCCACTGAGCAAAGCCTTGCGCCCGGCGTCCAGCTCCTCCTCTGTAACGTTCTGGTACAGCTCGTGTATACACGAAGCTCCTGTGTTGGTCATTGTCTGTGTGCTCCTTTGGTTTTTTGGCTCTTTGTGATTTCGCAGGGTTACAGTATCGGAGTCCTCAACTTGTTGAGGGGCGCGCGGCAAACCCCAACAAGTTGGGGACTCCGGCTCGCTACCTACGCCAACTCTCAAAGACCCGGTTTATTCTGACAGCGATTGAGTCGAGCCGCCTCACGATTCGATCACGACCTTCACCGCGTCTCGTTCTCTGCTGGCGCGGAAGGCCGCTTCTGCTTTCTCCAGGGGGAAGCTGGCGCTGATGAGCCGGTCCATCTTCAATTGAGGCAACAGCTTCGCCGCCTGACGGAAATCCTGCACCGTGCAGTCTATACTGCCGTGGAGATGCAGCTCGCGATAGTGCACCATGTTTGCATCCAGGGAGAGCGCAGTGCCGTAGGTGTAGCCGCTGAACAACAGCAAGTGTCCCCCTGGCCGGACCAATTCCACCGCCTCGACGGTGGCCTCAATGTTCGACGCGGCCACGATCACGCGATCCATGGACTGCTCGAAGCGCTCTTTTAGCTTGACGACTTTCGCATCCAGGGCTTCGTCCGCGCCCAACTCGACCGCCAATTCGCGCCGCCGCGGTCGCCGCCCTGTGGTGGCCACGTATCCCGCGCCGTTCAACCTGGCCAATTGCAAAAAGGTCAGCCCGATGGGACCGTCGCCGATGATCAGCACCCGGTCGCCTGGGGCGATGCCCATCAGGTTCAGGCCGCGAAGGCAACAGCCCACCAGTTCGGTCAGCGCCCCCGCGCGATGCGTCACCGTCGGAGGCAGCTTCACCACGCCACCTGCAGAGACCATCTGGCTGGGCACAGTGACGTATTCGGCCATACCGCCATGCACCGTACAGCCGATGACCTGCGCCCGCTGGCACAGATTGTCCTGCCCGCGAGAGCAGGCCGCACAGCGCATGCAGGGGATCAGGGGAGCCAAAGTGACGACATCCCCCTCCGCGTAGTCCTGCACCCCTGCGCCAACCTCAACGACTTCGCCACTGAACTCGTGCCCCAGAATCACCGGGTTGATGTAGCGCGGCGTCGGGCCGCTGAAGAACATCCGCGCATCGGAGCCGCAGATGCCACAGGTGAGCACCCTGATGCGCAGATCGCACGGCTCCACGGGCGGCAGGTCTACTTCCTCGATTCGCAGGTCTTCTTTGCCGTAGAGAAAGGCGGCTCTCACTGGCTATCGTCTCCTTTGCCCTGTGCATAGGGAGCCAGCACCTGCCCCACCGCGCCACCGGGATGCGCCTGAGCAAACTGCTCGACGGTGTATCCTTTGATCTCCAGAACGATGGCACACAGCGCGTCACATATCGCAGAGAAGGCCACCGTGCTGGTGGTCGCCACGTATCTCATCAACTCATACTCTTGTTTGCTCCGCACCGGAAGCACACAGTCGCAGGCCAGAGCCAGGGTGGAATCTGTGTTGTGCACCAGAGCGACCGTGGCGACTCCTCGCTGCCTGGCGGTTTTCACCATCTGGATCACCTCATCGCTTTCGCCGCCCCGCGACATGGCAACCAGCAGATCCCCAGGCATCATCACTGCTGAGTGGCCGTGCAGTCCGTCCGCTGGGGAGAGAAACATGGCCCGGGCCCCGCAGTCGGTCAAGAGGTGGGCAAACCGCGAGGCCACTGCCGCTGAGGTGCCCACGCCCGTCACCCAGATCAACCCCGAACACTCGCCAAGCAGTCGGGCACAGGTCCAGAAGGCATCGTTCAGCCCCTCAGACAGCGTCTTAAGCGCCTTGATTTCCTGGTGAATTGTTTGGTACGCCAACTGCAGCGCTCGCGTACGATCCAAAGATCCCATTATCACCTACGAATAATGAAGCAGAGCGGGCTCCCATGCCCGCGTTTCGGCGGCCCTTCGACAGACTCAGGACAGGCGTGGGAGCCGCCTCTGCTGGTAGATCGTGCTGTACTCAGTTCACCGGTCAAAGGTGATCACCGCTTCGACCTGGCGTAGCTCCTCCAGTGGGATGTGGCAACAGATGCGATGGCCCTTCCCCGCGTCCTGCCAGGACGGCTCCTCCGTCTCACAGACCTCACCCAGCCTGCGCGGACAGCGGGTGTGGAACCGACAGCCGCTTGGCGGGTTCAGCGCGCTGGGCACGGTCCCGCTCAGTCTGATGTGCTTTTGCTCGGCCATGGGATCGGGGATGGGCACCGCAGAGAGGAGAGCCTCTGTGTACGGGTGATAGGGCGGAGCATAGACGGCTTCCGATGGCCCCACCTCACAGAACTTCCCCAGGTACATCACCGCCATCGCGTCTGAGAAGAAGCGCACCACGCCCAGGTCGTGGGTGATGAAGAGCAAAGTGGTTTCATACTCCCGCTGGATCTCCAGCAGAAGATTGAGCACCGCAGCCTGCACAGAGACATCGAGGGATGAAACCGGCTCATCACAAAGCACCATCTCTGGGCGAGCAGCGAAGGCGCGCGCAATAGCCACCCGTTGTCTCTCACCGCCGCTCAATTGGCGCGGCAAGCGGTGGTAGTAAGTGCTGTCGAGCTTGACGGCGTTCAATAGCCGCAGAACCTCATCCACCACCTGATTGGGTGGCACCGACTTAAAGCGCCGCAGCGGACGTCCTATCTGATACCCCACCGTGAACGAGGGGTTCATGGTCGAGTCGGGGTTCTGGAACACCATTTGCAGCTCTTTGATGATCTCCGTGTCTCGCCGCTCCACTGGCATGGAGATATCAGCGTCGAGACAGCTGATCCTGCCATCCGTAAGCTGCTCCAACCCCACAATGGTCTTGGCCAGCGTGCTCTTGCCGCAGCCCGATTCCCCGACGACTCCCAGGGTGCATCCCTTTGGCACCTGGATGGTGACGTCATCCACCGCCTTGACGTATTGCCTCTCGGCCAGGCCGACCAGGCCAGCCAGAGAAGTCGCGGCCTGGCCGTAGTAGGTCTTGGCATGATCAATGCTCAGAATCGGCTCGGCCTTTTCCTTCTCCTCAGTCACCAGGCACAGATCAGCCAGCAGGTCTTCTGGCGGTTGCCACCCGGCCTCAGCGACTTCTTCCGCGAAGTGGCAGCGAACGAAATGGCCTGGCGCAAGCTGGCGGATCTCCGGGTGCTCTGCACGGCAGATGTCGCGCGCGTAGCTACAACGTGGCTCAAACACACAACCGGGCGGAAGCTCTCTCGGCGAAGGAACCCGCCCCGGGATGGGCGACAGGTAGCTCGATAGCTTGCTCGTGCCCAGCTTGGGCACACAATGTATCAGCCCCAGCGTATAGGGGTGCATGGGGCGCAAGAAGACCTTTTCGACCGCAGCCCGTTCTACCATCTCGCCGGCGTACATCACCCCCACTCTATCAGAGACCCGGGCGATCACCCCCAGGTTGTGGGTGATGTACAGGATGGCCGTGTCGTACTCCTGCCGCAGCTCAGCGACCAGATCCAGCACAGTGGCTTCCACGGTCACGTCGAGGGCCGTGGTTGGCTCATCCATGATCAACAGCGCCGGGTTGTTGAGCAGGGCCATGGCGATAACCACCCGCTGCTGCTGCCCGCCGGAGAGCTGGTGAGGATAGCGCGTCATCACCACTTCGGGGTCGGGCATGTAGACCCGGCGTAGCATCTGGATGCCCCTTTCGTAGGCCTCCTTCTTGCCCAACCCCTGATGGAAGGTCAGCACCTCACCCAACTGGTCGCGAATGCGCAGCGAGGGATTGAGGGCACTGGAGGGATCCTGGTAGACCATGGCGATCTGATTGCCGCGCAGATGGCGCATCTGCCCCTCCGAACAGCCTGTCAGGTCTTTCCCCTGGAAGAGGATGCTGCCGTCCACGATGCGGCCGTTGCCCAGGAAGGTGACGATGCCCAGAGCCACCGTGCTCTTGCCGCAGCCCGATTCGCCCACCAGGCCCAGAGCTTCGCCCGGCTGGATTTCCAGGGAAACGTCCCTCACCGCATCCACGTCGCCGCGGCGAGTCTGGTAGGAGATGGCCAGGTTCTCGACCTTCAGGACCGGCGCGCTGGCCCGTTCAGCCGATTCTGCTGCTGCATTCATGACTTGCCCTCCCGCGATCCTACTGATAGCGCAGCGACTCTTCACGCACGGCATCGGCAAAGAGATTGAGGCCCACAACCAGCGAAGAGATGGCCAGGGAAGGCCACACACCCGCCCACGGGTTGGTGAACAGGTAGAATCTGGAGCGATAAACCATGCTGCCCCAGTCGGGCGACGGAGGCGGCACGCCCAACCCCAGGAAACCCAGCGTGCCGATGGCGAAGACGGCATACCCCACCCGCATCATGGCGTCCACGATGATCGGCCCGCGGGCGTTGGGCAGGATCTCCACAAACATGACGTGTAGGGGATGCTCATCGCGCAGCTTGGCGGCGGCGATGTAGTCCTGGGTGCGGATGTCCAGCGTCAGGCTGCGCACCAGGCGAGCAATCCCTGGCGCTCCGCCAATGGCGTAGGCCAGCACCACATTGGTGGCGGAGGGACCCAGCGTCGCCATGATGATCAGGTAGATCAGGAGCGTGGGCAGGGCCATCATGGCGTCGAGGATGCGCATAACGATCTCGTCCACCGCGCCACCCATGTAGCCCGCCACCAGGCCCAGGGTGGAACCCACCAGCAAGGCGGCCAGAACGGATAGCGGCGCCAAAATCAGAATGAGGCGGCTGCCGTGAACCAGACGTGCTAAGATGTCCCGCCCGATGTCATCCGTCCCTAGCCAATGCTCCGCCGAAGGTGGCGCATTTAGAGCATCTGCATCTTGCACGTAAGGGTCCAGCGTGGTGAACAAAGAGAAGATCGCCACCGCCACCCAGAAGAGCACCAGGGCCAATCCCACCTTCGCCGTCGTGGAGCCCGCGATGATGGCCCACCCATCGCGCAACCGTTGCTTCAGTGAAGGGCGAGCAGAGATTCCGGGTACGACTTGTTCGCTCATGGCCATAATCCTACCTCGCTTCTGGGGAATGGTAGACTGGCAAATTGGTGCCCAATGTCCCAGCTCCCCGATTCACGGCTCTTTTGGATTTCGCAGGGTCACGGTGTCGGAATCCTCAACTTGTTGAGGGGGCGGTGCGGCAAACCCCAACGAGTTGGGGACTCCGGCCCGCTCCCCACGCCAACTCCCAGAGCCCCCGACTTATCAGCTTCCCGATTTACCAATCCGCCGACTCAAGTGTAACGAATGCGCGGGTTGAGGAACGTGTAGGCGATGTCGGCGATCAACTGCGTGGACACCGCCAGCGTCACCATCACCATAGCCCCGGCCTCGATGGCCGTGACGTCTTTGTACTGAGCTGAGACGAGCAGGAAATGGCCCAGCCCCGGATAGCTGAAGATATACTCCACCACCACAATCCCGCCCATCAGCCAGTTCACGTGCAGCATGATGATGGTGATGGGAGCCATGAGCGCGTTCCGCAAGGCATGTTTGAACACGATGTGCCAATAGGGCAAGCCTTTGAGAAACGCGGTGCGGATGTAGGCCGTTTTCATCACGTCCACCATGCTGGCCCGGGTCATGCGCAACACGTAGCCCCACTCGACCAGCATCAGCGTGGCCACGGGTAGAACCAGCATCTTGGGGTTCTCGAACACCGCCGTGGAGCTGTAGAAGATCGCGGCCCCCGGCAGCACCTTCAGCCACAAGCTGAAGATGAGGATCAAGAAGATGGCTATGGCGAAGCTGGGGCTCATGATGGTCACCAACCCCATGATCGAGAGGATTCGGTCAATGGCTTTCCCCTCGTTCAGGCCGGCGACGAGGCCCATCAGCAAGGCAAAGGGCATGATGACCACAAAAGCGACTGCGGCCAGAATGAGGGAGTTGCGCAATCGCCGCGCCAGTGCCGCGGTGACGGGCTGCCGGGTACGCATAGACATGCCCAGGTCACCCCGCAGCAGCCCGCGCTGCAGAGGAATGTACTCGACGGCACCGCCTGACTGCTTCACCCACATCCCTGCCACCTTGCCCCTGCTCCAAATGGCCGTGTCGGCATCGGTTCGCCACAGCACCGCATGGTTCAGATGATCAATGCCCCAGAAGTAGCGGGCCACCATCGCCTCCTGGGCGACCTGATTGCGGGTGAACACGACCCCTCGCTCCATCAGGAAAGCCGCAGCCTTTGCGAGCGCATCCTGGGCCGCGGCGATGTCATCATCTTTCAGGGCCCCGTAAGCCACGTCGAAAAGCTCAGACAGCTCAGGAAGACCATCCGCAAGCGATTTACTAGTCTTCTTGAACTGCTCCATCAAGATGGTCGTGGTGGCAGGATCGAGCTCGTTGGAGGGATCCGCCATGCCCTCCAGCACGGTGGCGGCCTGGAGATACTGGTCGCTTTCCAGGGCCGCAACCAGATCCGTGAGGGGGCTCACCAGCTCGGCCAGCGGTTCGACAACCTCCGACAGAGACGCCCTCATGCTCACCAGGTTGCGCGTCAGAGCGGCTTTGGAAGCCGCTCGCAGTTGGTCATCGAGATCGGGCCTCGTCTTGGCCAGGGCAGAGGCAGCCTTGCTCAGCGTGCTGGGCACGGCGCGCAGGTAGTCTTCTTCTGGGGTGGCCGAAGTAGCAGACAACTCTCTCGCGGTTTTGAGAGCTTGAATGATCTCATTTGTGGAGATCTCGCTAGCCGCAGCCTGGAGCGCCTCCCTCTCGTTCGAGGCCTCCATGTCTATGAGGTCGGTGAGGGCTTGCTCAGGGGCGGCTACCTCAGACAACAGCTCCTCTGTCGTCATCTCCTCCGCACCGGTCAGGCTCTCCACTAGCCGGTCCAGCTCCGCGACGATGGCCTCTCGATCCTTCGGCAAGAGCTGCGGGTCGGAGCTTACCTCGTCGCGCAGCGCACCCAACCGTTCCACCTCAGCTTCCACGTCAATCTTCCAACGGCCGTTGTCAACCGATTCAAGCACCGTCCCGTCCGGCTGGCGGCGCATGGCGATCAGATCCGCCCCCTCCAGTCGCCAGCGAATCAGTGTACCATCAGGTTCCTCGGCCCACCACTCCTCGAAACCCGTCTGAGGCACCACCGTCTGTCGCAGGGGCATACCCACTCTCGGACGGGCCCACAGCAGATCGCTGCCCACCAGCCACGAGACATAGCGGACCCAGAGCGGTCGGTTCAGGCCATACTGCTCGCGTAAGGATGCCTCCTGCTCTGGCGTGGCGAATACGCCGATCATGTTGCGTATCACGTTGAGGGGCGCCGCCTCAGCGATGACGAAGACAGCGACGGATACGAGGAGCATGATGACAATCAGCGACACAAGGCGGCGTGTCAGAAACCTGACCATAGTTGTCCCCCTGGGGCCGGTTTGAGTGGGCTAAGAGCCTATCCGAAAACTGCTCCCGCACCCGTCACCGGGTGCGGGGATCAGCCCGGGGACGGGCCTCAGAGCGGGCTTTCGGATAGGTTCTAGATGACCAGAGCGGGGGCAGGGTACAGCTATGCCCGGGCCCTGCCCCCGCTGGCCTTCAGCATGGATACAGTCTGGTACGTCAGGTGATTGGACAATGCTAAGTTAGTGTCATTGCGAGCGTAGCGAAGCAATCTCCCGCCCCCAATTGCAGGCAGCGGTGGGGATTGCTTCGTCGCTTCGCTCCTCGCAATGACACTTGGCGTGAGAGTTGGCACTGCCAGGCAGCTACGCCTCAGGATTATACCACACCTTGATCCATTCGTCCATGTAATTGGTTGGGTGGGCGCTGATGCCCTGGAACTTCGGGTTGTACGCGGCCCACATGTTCATCCAGTAGGGAATGCCAACAGGCCCGCGCTCGATCATGATGGTCTGGATTTCGCACATGATCTTGCGCCGCGCCTCCAGGTCCAGCGTGCCCTGAGCTTTGGTGAGCAGCTCTTCGAACTCCCCATCGCACCATCGGGTCTCGTTCCACGGCACGGGATTGCCGTCCTTGTCGCAGATGTAGGCCAAAGGCAACATCATGACAGCCAGTGGTCGGTGGGCCCACGGGGTGATGCCCAGGTCAACCTCCGTCCACTGCTCCCAGTAGGTGCTGCTCGGCATCGCATTGAGCTCGATGCGGAAGCCGGCCGCCTTGGCGTCCTGCTGCAAGGTCTCAGCGTAGGCGAGGGTATAGGTATAGTCATTCATTACCGCGAGGGTAACATCCAGCCCGTCGGCGTAGCCAGCCTCGGCCAGCAGAGCCTTGGCCTGCTCTGGATCGTAGGGGCTGGGATCCATGGGACAGAACTCTGGGTGCACCGGAGAGACGTGGCAGTCGGGACCGACGACGCCCTCGCCCATGTAGGCGATCTTCAGGATCTTCCCTCTGTCCTGGCACAGCTTGAGGGCATTGCGGACCCGCGCGTCGCTCCAGGGCTCCAGGTCTACCCGCATGCGCAGGATGGCGGTCTGCGTGCTGGCGATGGCATCAACGGCAATGCCAGGTATCGCCTGGATGGCTTCCAGGTCGCTGGGGCTCATGAATTGGCCAGCGTCAATCTCGCCGTCGCTGAGCGCAGCCACGAACCCACCTGTCTGGATGTGGATGACCTCATCCAGGTAGGGCAGCGGCCTGCCGTCCACGCCCATCTGCCAGTAGCCGTCGCGAGCCTTGAACACCGCGCGCTCCTCCACGGCCCACTCTTCCATGGTGAAGGGGCCGGTGCCCACCGGGGCCTTCAGCCAATCGCCTTCGAAAGTGCGGTGATCGAGGATGAAGGCGGGATAGTGGGTCAAGTTCTCCGGAACGGCGATCTGCGGCGAGTCCAGGTGCAGCTTGACCGTATGATCGTCCACCTTCTCGATGTTGGTGGGCTGCAGGTAGCTCATAAGCCCCTTGATGGACGAACCCACCTCATCATCCAGCCACTCCCCCATGGTGAAGACCACGTCGTCGGCATTGAACGGCTCACCAGTGTTCCAGGTCACCCCCTGGCGCAGGTGCAGCGTCCAGGTTTTGAGATCGTCGCTGGCCTCCCACTTCTCGCAGAGGAGGGGATGGGTGATGTTGTTGGGGTCTATACGGGTCAGATGCTCGTTGACGAAGCGGAGGCAGTTGGCCTCGGGGCCCCACGAGAAGCGAGCGGGATGGTCAATCCCAAGAACGGAATTCTGCACCCTGAGGGTGCCGCCGCGATGGACCACTTCCTTGGGCACAGGCGTGCTGGTCGGTCGAGGTGTGTCGGTGGGTCGAAGTGTGGGTGTCGGGGGAACCTTGGTGGCTGTGGGCACAGGTGTGGCTGTTGGTTCCGGTTGGGCGCAGGCAGCCAGGAATGCACTGGCACTACTCAGGGATAGGCCCAGCAGGACCGCGTTACGCAAGAACTCCCGTCGAGTAATCCGGCCTTTCTGATAGAGCTCCTTCAACTCCGGGACGTACGGGTGCATATCGTTCGTTTCTTTCTTCCTGATGATTTCCATCAGCTTCCCTCCTTCTTTATGGTATGGTTTGTAACTCACATTCTTGTCAGGGAAAAGAGGTCGTCAACATCCCTGGCCAACTCTACCCCTTCATCCTGACCCTCACACGACCAGAATGATTCATACACACCTCCTGCACAATATTCTGGAACACGCTGCTCACCCCATCTGTGGGGCGAGCTGGACTTTGATCACACGATCTGGATAGTTGAGCACAGCATCATAGGCATCCTGGATGGCAGCCAGTCCATACATAGCAGAGATAAGCGGCTCGACCTGGATACGCCCGCTGGTGATCGCCTCTGCCGCCTGGTCGAAGTTCCGGCGCGTGTACATGTTGATGCCGGTCATTTCGATCTCCCACAGCAGCGTGAAGTTCGTCCGCCACGTCACCGGTTCGGTAGCCACGCCGATGACGACAATGCGTCCGCCGCGTTGCACGACCTGGAGCGACTGGTGGAAGGTCTGGGGGGTGGCTGCGGCATCAAAGACGCGGCTGACACCTCCTTCACCATAGGTCTCTTTCGTCCAGGCCACCAAATCTGTCTCTCCGACATCCACAATCGCATCGGCGCCCAGTTGCACGGCCATGGCCAGTCGCTCTGGCACCACGTCGCTCACGGCCACGCTCGCGGCTCCGGCCATGCGCGCCGCCTGAGCGACCAGCAGGCCGATCGTCCCTGCCCCTATCACCAGCACCGTGTCGTCTCTCGTGACGTGGGCTGCATCCAGGGCGTGCATGGCGCAGGCCGTCGGCTCGAGCATAGCCCCCACCCCGAAACTCATGTCCTGTGGCAAGGGAACAAGCTTGCTGGTGGAAACGCGCGCGTAGTCGGCGTAGGCTCCGTCGTAGCTCGGCAGATCGTCCTGTCTGAGGCACAAGTTGTACCGCCCGGACCGGCAATGGATGCACTCGCCGCACTGCACCCCTGGCTCGACAGCCACGCGGTCGCCTACCCGAAAGCCCTGCACTCCGTCGCCCAGCGCGTGAATCGTTCCGGCAAATTCGTGCCCCAGGACGATGGGGGGCTTGATGGAGCTGACGCCGTGATAGACGTGCACGTCAGAGCCGCAGATGCCGCACCGCTCAACTCGGACAACGGCTTCCTTGGGGCCCGGCTCAGGGATCGGCACCTCCTCCAGAACAAAGTGCTCCGCTTCCAGAAGCAGCACCCTGCGCACGTTTTCCGCCTCCTTTGCCATTCGTAGATCAGGCCAGGATCACCTCAACTCCCTGCTCCCGCAAGGCGGCAAGGAAGTCCGCAGGTGCTTCATCGTCAGTGATCAGCTTGTCAATATTGGTCACCGGGAGTATGGTCGTCAGGCCAATGACGCCGATCTTGCTCGAATCAGCCACTACGATGACTTCCGACGCAGCCTCGACCATGCTTCGATCCACCTCAGCCTCCAACAGGTTGGCCGTCGTAACACCGTGGGAGAAGGTCAAGCCGTCCGTTCCGAGGAATACCTTGTCAGCGTGCAACCCGTTCAGATGCTCGATGGTCTGTGGGCCGACAATCATCTCGTAGTCTGGTAGGTAGATACCACCTAGCACGATGAGGTGGACGCCCTTCCAGGGACCTAACTCCTGCACGATGGGGATGGAGCCGGTGATGACGGTGAGGTGGCCTGCGTTGAGCAGGTCGCCGGAGATGCTGCGAGCTACTTGCAGAACAGTGGTGCCAGAGTCAAAGATCAGGCGGTCGCCGTCACGGATCATCTGAGCAGCAGCGCGGCCAATGCGTTCCTTCTCCTCGACGTGGTGACGCATCTTGGTAACGTGGGGCTGGCCCAAGGCGGCGCTGGGGATAGCCACCGCGCCCCCGTGCACGCGCTTGAGCAATCCAAGGCGGTCGAGCCGATCCAGGTCTCGTCGAATGGATACCTCAGAGACATCAAAGCGATCGCTTAGTTCTGCGACCTTGACCAATGGATCGCGGGCCAAATACTCTAGAATCAGCGTCCGTCGCTCATCGGCATTGTGAGGCATAACCCACTCCTTATTTATGAGAGGATGAAAAGTCCTTCGGGGTTGTATGGTTTCTGTTTCGATTTAAGTCTAACGATGTTACGAATTTAGTCAGAAGTATTATATATTGGTTTTCTAAAGTTGTCAAATTACGAATCATAAACGATTGATTTGCGCCTGGCCATGTTATTAAGCAGGTGTTACTTGCGCCGGGGCCTAATCTCCGTCACAGTCATTGGCGCCACTGCGGCTGCACAGGCCGAAGTGACGCTGTACCTTCACCCACCATTTCTTTTTGCGACAAAGCTGCGACAAATTCGTGATAAGCCTACGACATCTCTGTGGTACGATTAACCCAGTGAACAAGCCTGAGGTGTTGCGAGAGCTCAACAAATGTTAAGAATAACAAATGCGCTAAAACGAATTCCGCCAGGGTTGACCTTGTTGCTGCTTGCTCCCGTGCTGGGAGAACTTGTCTCGTGTCATCAATCCCCATTGGAGTTCATCAACCCTTTGAACTTCATCGTCCTGTCGTTGCCCTATGGCTTTGGAGCGCTGATCTGCCGCGAGTTGGTCATTCGATGGCAGAAAGGGTGGCTCAGTTTGCTGCTCCTTGGGGTGGCCTATGGAATATACGAAGAAGCGATTGTCGTATACTCCGTCTTCGATCCCAATTGGGCGGAACTGGGGGCGCTGGCGCGTTACGGCTACTTTGCAGGGATCAACTGGACCTGGGGTGAGCTTACGGTTCACTTTCACGCACTCATCAGCATTGGTGCCAGCGTTGTGCTTGCCGAGCTATTGTACCCTGAACAGCGGCACCAACGTTGGCTCGACGATAAGGCACTGGCTGGTTGTTTTGTGGGTCTTCTGCTATGGGTTCCGGTGATGGGACTGATAACGATTCTGTATATGGAGCGACCTCTTCCGCCGTTGGGATGGTACGTTTTGTCCTGGCTCGCTGTCCTGGCGCTGGGGTGGGCCGCTTACCGTTCACCGTCACAACCATTGTCTTATGTCAGCCGAACTCCACCCCGACCAGTCTTCTTCTTCGTTCTGGGCCTCGTGAACATGTTCACATTCTTCTTCACCGTCTTCCTGACGGCAGATTTCGGTATGCCCCCTCTGACTGTCACTGTGCTACTGCTAGTTGTGCTTGACGGCGCCACGTTGTGGCTGGCGCTGCGTTGGTCTGGCAATGGGCATAGTTGGGACGACCGTCACCGTTTGGCTCTGTTTGCGGGTTTTCTTGGGTTCTTCGTATACTTCTGTTTCGACAAGGACTTTGAGAGATGGGAAGGAGCAAGTATCATTGGCCTCACGACGATCATTGCCTTGTGGCGATTGGGGCGTTCTGTGGCACACCGTGTCCAGTTCCAAATTGGAGGGAACAATTGACCATGTATTCGACAAGAATAAAGACATCGCTTCCACTTACTAAATGGCTAGCTGATCCGTTCAGCTTAGCGACACTCGCAGTTTACGTGTTGGCCTTGATCGGACTGTTCTCGGCTGCGGGGACGTTGCGGTCTGCCCTGCTGCTCGGACTCGGCACGGTGCTCCTGAGCGGCATCGCGGTAGTAGTAACACGAGGGCGCAGGCCACCTCCAGTGGACGTCGTCCGACCACAGGCCGAGCTCTGGCCAGTGTTGGTCTGGTACGGGGTTGTTTTCCTGCTGGCTGTCTTGACCAGCGCCAAGGGGCTAGAAGTGGTGAACCAGTTCACCCACTGGGTCGTTCTGGTGATGGTGCCTGGGGGGCTATTGATGGGGGTGCGTGGAGGCAGCCTGGCGCTGCGGGGCACGTTGCGCTCGGTGG
>CAZQDO010000096.1:0-14823 GCA_964592085.1 uncultured Anaerolineae bacterium
GCCTGGAGCTCTTCTACACGCCGCTGGCAGCCAAGCCGATCACCGATACCGACATCATCAGCCCTACCATGATCGCCAACGGCATCCATGCCTCCGATGGCAGCTATCTGTGGGATACTTCGGCACTGGGATCCGGCGAGTACGCCGTCGGTGCGCGCATTGACGACCACCATCATGGCAACGGCCACGTCGTCTCCTGGGCGCCCGGCTCGGTGATCATCGCCGACAGCACGCCGCCACCCGCCCCGGTGGTCGCTGGGGACGTAACCCTCAAGGATGCGCTGGTGGTCGTCTGGTGGCGTGACAACACGACCAAGGACCTGGCCGGCTACCTGATCGAGTACACCTACCCCTCCTGGGACAACCAGCACCAGCAGCGGGTCAAGCGGTTGCTGCCCAGTGCGCCCTGGGTGTCAATCCTCGAACAAGCCCGACTCGGCGGACTGCTCCAGGGCTACACCACCACCTACTGCGTTCGGGCCTACGATGCCTCCGGCAACGTCAGCAGTTGTACGCCCGTCACAGTGACCCTGGGCGACCCCGACAGGCCCCTCGGGCCACCTCGCAATCTGGAGGCCGGCATGATGCAGAACCCGTTCACGGGGGCATCTAGCCTGCACGTGGTATGGGACCCGCCGGAAACCGGAGGCGCGGCCGGCTATCTCCTCCGCTACGAGCCGATGGGCTGCCAGGTTCCGGGGGGGAGCAACATAGCCACGCAGGGTGCTTCGCCGATAGACGTCGGCAACGTGCTGGAGTACGACCTCACCGGCCTCACGGACGGTCAGCGCTACCTGATCGCGGTGGCCGCCTACGACGCTATTGGCTACGTTGGGCCTGAGGCAACGACCACGGCCATGTACGCCAATCCGACTGACAGCAACGCCGATGGGCTGCCCGACGCCTGGGCGGCGATCTTTGACGTGATGTACAGCACAGCCGATCCGGATCAGGACGGTCTGACCAACAGCGAGGAGTTCTACCTGGGCACGTACCCAACCAAAGCCGACAGTGATCGGGATGGTTTCGACGATGACGTCGAGGCCGATGCCGGGACCGACCCTTGCGGCCCGGAGCACCCACCCCATTACATCAAGCCCAAGCTCTCGCTCGCGGGCCAGACCTCGTACAAGTTCGTGACGTCGGGCAACGGGCCGTCGGTCAGTCCCCAGACGCTTCAGATCTACAACTTCGGGGCCGGCGTGCTAAACTGGGCAGCCTACACATCGGCTTCGTGGATCACCCTCAGCAGCAACAGCGGCGACGCACCTGCCGAGCTGCTGATCGGCGTTGATCCGGCGGGGCTGGCGCCTGGGCGCTACGAGAGTACGGTAACCATCACCACCCTTGACACCTCTGGCCTCAGCGCAACCGGCTCCGACAGGCTGCGCGAGACAGCGACCTTCGATGTGAGTGTGCAGGTACTCCCTGACAAGCAGTTCGCGGTATACTTGCCCTTGCTTATAATGACGGGCCTGGAGCCGGGACCCACCCACACGCCGACGCGGACGCCAACGGCCACAGCCACACCAGTCCATACCCCGACGCCCACACCGACAGCTACGGCCACACCAACCAACACACCGACGCCGACACCAACAGCCACGGCCACACCAGTCCACACCCCGACGCCCACACCGACAGCCACGGCCACGCCAATCAACACCCCGACGCCCACGCCGACGGCCACGGCCACGCCAATCAACACACCGACGCCGACACCGACGGCCACGGCCACACCAACTACTACGCCGACGCCCGTGACGGTCAGCTTGAGGCTGATGGCCGACGCCTATATCTCCATCATCTCACCGAGTGCCAACTACGGTAGCGCTCCCACGCTTGGCGTCGGCCGCCAGAGCTCGCGCACCCTTAACCGATCACTCTTCCTCTTCGACCTGAGCACCATTCCGGCCGGCGCCACCGTGCTAAACGCTAGCTTCCGGGCCTACCTGGTGCAGAGTTTCGGCACGCCGCTCACGCTCGATGTGGAATTGAAGCAGATCAACACAGGGTGGGAGGAGATGACGGTGACGTGGAATACGCCGCTTGAGTACACGGAGATGGACAACGTTCTCGCAGTGAGTACGGCGGCGGGCTACTACGGCTGGGACGTTACGAGCCTGGTTCAGGGCTGGGTGAGCGGTGACGCTGGGGCCAACCACGGGCTGGCTCTGTGGAGCGAGGACGAGGATCTAGTCGGCTGGCGGGGCTTCGCCAGCAAGGAGCACGACTTCGATCCGCCCCAGCCGCCGCTGTTGGACGTGACCTACCTTCCCTCTGGTGCGGGAGATGATGAGGAGGAACGGTGAAACTGTGGGGCGGACGGTTCGAGGGGACCACTGACAGCTTCATGGAGCGCTTCAATGCCTCCATCGGCTTCGACTGGCGGCTGTGGGCAGCGGACATTGAGGGCAGCATGGCCTACGCCAGGGCGCTGGAACGCGCCGGGCTGCTCACCGCCGACGAAGTGGAGCAGCTCATCCAGGGGTTGGAGGCAGTGGCGCAGGAGTTCGAAGCCGGCCAGTTCGAGATCGTGCTTTTGGACGAAGACATCCACACCGCCGTCGAGCGGCGCTTGGGGGAACTGATCGGCCAAGTAGCCGGCAAGCTACACACCGGGCGCAGCCGCAACGATCAGGTAGCTACCGACCTGCGCCTCTACCTGATGCAGGATATCCCTGATCTGCGCCAGCAGCTTGCCGGGCTGCAAGAGGCCATCGTCAACAAAGCGGAGCATCATCTTGAGGTCATCATGCCCGGCTACACGCATTTGCAGCGGGCGCAGCCGGTGCTCTTCAGCCACTGGCTGATGAGCACTTTCTGGATGCTGCAACGCGATCGGGAGCGACTGGATGATCTGGAGGAGCGCGTGGCTGTGCTGCCGCTGGGCGCGGGCGCGCTGGCCGGCCATGCCCTGGGCATTGACCGCCACTTCCTGGCCGCCGAACTGGGCTTCCGAGCGATCTGCGAGAACAGCCTGGACGCCGTGTCGGACCGCGATTTCGTGGCCGAGTTCCTGTTCTGGGCCGCACTCGTACAGGTGCACCTCAGTCGCCTGGCCGAGGACGTGATTATCTGGTCATCAGCAGAGTTCGGTTTCGTGGAACTGGACGACGCCTACGCCACCGGCTCCAGCCTGATGCCGCAAAAAAAGAACCCCGATTCGCTGGAACTGCTGCGGGGCAAGGTGGGGCGCTTGGTGGGGCATCTGGTGGCCCTGTTGAGCACCCTCAAGGGACTGCCCTCGACCTACAACAAGGACTTGCAGGAGGACAAGGAGCCGCTATTCGACGCGCTGGACACGCTGAAGTTGGCGCTGCCGGTGGCGGCAGGCGTGGTGCGCACCCTGAAGATCAATGCCGAAGCCATGGCCGCGGCCCTCGACGATGCCATGCTGGCCACCGACCTGGCCGACTACCTGGTGCGCCGCGGTGTCCCCTTCCGCCAGAGCCACGGGTTGGTGGGGGCCGCTGTGCGGCGGGCCGAGGCGCTGGGCCTGCCGCTGTGCGAGCTGCCGCTAGTCGAGTTCCAGGCCGTTTCTGACGCCTTTGACTCTGACCTCTACGCGGTGTTCGACCACCGGCGGTCGGTGGAGGCACGAGATTCCTATGGCGGCACAGCTACGGCCGCGGTGCAGCAACAGATCGTGCATGCTCAGGCTATTCTGCGAGAGTAACCATAGATAGTTGGAACGCTCACTGGTAGCCAGAGGCGAACTCTCGGCGGATCCGTTTGAGTTCCCACAGATGAGAAAACCGTGAATCCGTCGCCATTTCGATCAAGACTGCGGCAATGGCCCGTTGAACGTCGTCAGGATAGCTAGGGCACAACTCAACGAATGGCTTAACACCGCGCCGTACATTGGGGAGAGCTATCCGCCCATCAGTTGCCAAAGTTCGTAACCATGTCTGTATTTCGCCAATGCATTGTGAAAAACCGGCTACCCGTGACAGCATTGTGGCCTGCGTTTCAATAAGGTTGCCTGTGTTGTCCAAGCCAACTGGTATGCCAAAAGCTATCTCTTTGGCTTGGTTTTTGAGGTCGGCGGGAAGTGCTTGATTGGTTGTCAATAGTTCAATCAGACGCCAAATGAGTTCCCCAAAGGCCATTGGGAAGCGCTTAATTTGTTCCAAAGGAGCAGGATGTATCAGAGCCTGAACAACCTGGTAGGCCTTCTCATTCCAGGAAGGTGCTGCGAGGAACGACATGCCGATAACTTGTAGAACCTCTTGCTCATTAGCCGAAGGAAGACTGGTCAGCCGCTCAGCGATCGCAGCAATGCCAGCTTCAGGGATGGCACAAGCACTGAGTCTACGTTTTTCTTCCTCTGGCCAGGACTCCACATCACTTGCAGATGAACTCACCAGTATGTCAGCTACTCCCCATCCAACATCCGCCACCAAGAGAGAATCGAGCCAATCTCGTTCCACATCTAGGTTTTGCATGTACGCTTGTATGGAACGATGGCCTAGACCAGCTTCTAGCAATGCATGTCGTGTTGCTAAATCGACAGCAAATTCACCTAGGCTCAGATCGTCCAGGCGAGCGGCTTCAATCAGATAAGCCAGGGCATAGTTGAGGTGCTGGCCCCATCTGGGTTTAACTAGGCCGGCTGGCTGTTGGGTCGCCGTACTGCTGGTCATGGATCGCTGGTAGGCGAGCGTGTGCCAATCGCTTACTAGCCTCTCAATAGACTCCTGCTGCAATGAACTGCATCTAGCAAGTGCATCTGCAATGTAACCGGAGCCCACATAGGCCAAGTATACCAGTTCTCTAGATGAGTGTTGATCAGACAGCGTCTGATTCCGCCAAGTCGTGTAGAGGTAGTCACACAATGCTTGTTCCAATACTGTGTATGTTGCCTCTCCCCTGTTCGACCATCCCCAGGCTAGTGCGACCCGGGCGATCTGTTTCTCAATGCGTTTGACAATCTCGGATTTGGAATCGGGATGACCATCAACTGCCCCCACGCCGAGCAGGGACAGAAGGACATTCGCCTTCAGGGGTAGCGATACACTTGTCTCGCCTAATGTCAACAAGCCTTCGAGAATGGTACGAAGTTCTTCATCTTCGCAGTCTTCTAATGTCTGCCAGATCATTTGTTGCCACACCCGACTGTCAGGGAAGATCGAGTAGCCAAAGTGTGCATAACTGTCCACAAGCAAGTCGCAGGCATAGCTGGTGTTTCCAACACTCGACAAGAGCGAATCCGCCTTTGTCTCGGCCCAAGTTGTTAGGTCATCTGAGTTTTCCCAGTCCAATCTGGGCATATCTAGCCACTCTCGAACTATTTCGGGTTCAATGTAGGTCAAGAGGTGCTTAATGACTTCGGGCCCCAGTTGGGCAGCCTCTGCAAAATAGTCTCTGGCCACAGCCAACTGACCGAGGAGATAGCACTGCATTCGACGGCCAGCTTCCATACTCTCCGTAAGCGAGGTAGACTCTACTGCCTCACGCAGCCCCAGCCAGTCATTTGTAGGAAGCCCGAGCGACTCTAGCTTACGTAGCCCCTGGCGCCAGAGGCACAGACGCTCTTCTGCATCAACTGCAGTAGCGGCAGGCAAAATGCAAATCCAGCCTTCACGTCCCTGTACATCGGGATAAGAACTGTGGATGTCAGATGGAACTACCTCAAGCCGCAGGAAAATCGAGCCGAGGGCAAACCAATTGGCTCGGATCGTAACGGTGCCAACAGTGATGGGAGCCAAGGGTTCATCAGCCAGGTAACGTATGGTCGCCAGACGCAGATCCTGTGCCCACGCCTCTTCTGGAACAGTTATTCGGACTGTACCCTCGGGTCCGGTGTACCTGAAGACGGCAAATGTTTGCACATCGAGGCCAAAGGCTTGTCGCAGTTTTGCACCCAGATCACTGTTCAACAAGTAGGCTCTAGCATGATCCGGCGCAGCATCAAATAGGCGTTGTGCGAAGAGAAAAGCGACATCCCTAGCCTGTTTCTCACTGGCAGCCTCGTACATGGCAATTGGTTGTTGCAGCAATCCGTGCCATGCTTCCTGTATGACCTCTGGTGTAACCCCAGATGCCTGGAGCACCTCATCGAGCCAATGAATGAACTCTGTAGCTTGGTGTGCGAAGTCTTCGACAGCATCTGGTTGGTCAGGCCAATCTCCCATCACAGCATCAAACAGCAAACTTGCAAAATAAAACGGTTCACGGCCTTCTGCTTGCGAGGCGTAGCGAGTCAGATCCAGCGAGCGAAAAAGAGCGGCACAGGTCTCAGTAGAGACTCCTTTCTCGAAGGATCGCAGCATAGTGGAGACCGTTGCTTGATTGTAGAGACCGAGAAGTCGCGTTCCAAATTCAGGTGAAATACCATTATTGGCCTGTGACGCCTTCCAGACATCCAGAGGGTATTGGCGGTAAAGAGACAGCGCCTCTGCAAACAATCTAGCATCTGGTTGAAGCCCTTGATTGAGCAGCCAGAGGACATAGTGCGGATTCAGAGGTAGGCCGAGGTATCCCCACTCGATCAAGCGGCCGTATTTGACGAAACACTCATCGTTGTCTGAGTCTCTGCCTCGTTTCCACTCCAAAAATGCATCCGTTCCGAAGATGAACGGCGGTTTGCGTTCGCTGGGATAGAGCTTGCTCATCCACCGGTCATCGGCCCAAATGGGAAGTCCATGGGAATGCGCGATGCCTAACAAATCACCCACATAGTTGAACAAAAGCTGCGCAATCTCGTCTCCCGAGTAGGAGTCTTCCGATATTGAATCAGTCTCTGCTACTTGCTTCCCTGAGAACTGGTGTAAATCAGGTGACAGAGACTCCGTTCGCACAAAGCCGTTCTGTATTGCCTGTCCTAGCATGCTGTGCAGCCTTCGCAATTCTTGGGCCATTTCTTCGTTGTACTCAAAGTCTGCGATTTTGCCTTGGAGTCTCTGCCAGGCAGGTTGTGACAGATGGATTTCTCCGAAGTAGTTGCAGAATGCTCCTAGGGCATCAGCTAGCGCGATTTCAACCAGTGTTAATGTCTCCACGACGAGATCACTTCCGCGAGAGAGATGGTCAGCCAGGGCTTGCTCTTCAGGAGTGCTTGGATGGGCGTTCAGGGTCAAGCGACGATGGACTTCAAGGTCAATCTCACCGTTTCTTGCCAGCACGTTGGCCACTGTTTGTAGTCCAACTATGGGAGTCAGCGGTGTCTCATGTTCTGCTCTGTACTCATTGAGATATGGCAAGCTGTGCCTTATTGCTATGGTTGCCTCGGTGTGAGTGCCTGTTAAGTCCCAGCTATCAGGTGAATCAATACGACGGTGAATGTGAAATCTCAATGGTTGCTGATTGACGATGTCCCTTACTGCGATGCGAGCCCTATGTCGAGCAAGTTGGCCACGATGCGCTATCTGCCTTTGCTCCCAAAGTAGGGCTTGGAGAAGCTTTGCCGAAATCCAGACCTGACGAAAATCCTGGCGCAGTACATCCAGCCAGTTGTCTTCATACAGCGACCACAGTGTCAGAATCGCCGTATAATCAAGGACAACTTCCTGTGGATTGTGTTCCTTCAACCATGTAGCATCGTATGGCTGGTCTCCTGCTGCCGCGTAGCGTGGAAGCCTGAGACGCGCACTCACAAAGTGAAACCGGAAAAGAGGGCTATGCTGTCCGTAGCACAGCATCATAGAGAATATCTTACCCTGGTGGTACAAGGTTTCCAAGCGTTCCGAATGTTCCCGGTGAGCCTTGAAGATCCTTATGGCCTCTTCCAGAGGATAAGGTTCAAAATAGCCCGTACTCTCGAAGCGACCGCCAGGTACGAACTCTCGGAACGTTGAACTCACTTCAGGGCGCAGTTCGAATCCGGCGGGGTGGCTGATGAAGAAGAAGTGAGCAGCTACATCAGGG
This sequence comes from uncultured Anaerolineae bacterium, assembly GCA_964592085.1. GTDB lineage: Bacteria > Chloroflexota > Anaerolineae > VGOG01 > VGOG01 > CAZQDO01. Next base: position 7,870 of record CAZQDO010000096.1, read on the forward strand.
TCTTCTGGGAAGCGATTGCGCGCTTCGAGGGCCCATCGGAAGCTGTCATCGCGTTGTCCTGCGTCTAGATATGCTTGTGAAAGCTCCAAGTACCCAGCGGGTTCATTCGGGTAGCGCCGTAGACAATCATGTAATACAGTAAAAGCCTCCGTTGGCTGCCCCAAGCACTGATAAATGCGGGCCAGATTCAGTAGATCTTCCATCCTGGCCTTGTCGTGGTCGCGTAGCCATTTCAAATGCTCTTGGGCTTGAAGTGGCCGGTTCAGGCGAATCCAAGCATAGGCACGACCTGCCTGCAGCGACTCTTCGCGGAGAGGTAAATCATCAACCTGATCGGCGACTCGTAAGAATTCCTTATAGCGTTGAGCGGCCATCAGTGAATCTAGAAGTCGTGCCGCCGTTTGCGAGGTTCGAAGGATTCCAAAGAGCCTTGTGGCATACTCGAGTTCACGTTTGTGATTGCCCTGTGCTCGAAAGAATGTGGTTGCGACTGCGAGCACCTCCGGGTGTTCTGGGTGCTCCAGCAGAGCTTTTTCCAGCCAAGCGCATGCCTGTACAGGGTCATGCTCCATGAAGAACAGAAAATGCAAGAGTGGCCGCACATGCATGTAGCACTCTGGCGGTCTCATTGTCGTAAGCCAAGCTATCGTTTCCGACTTAGAACACCCTCGCATGCGTAGGCGAAAGACAGTAGACAGGAACTGTACAAAGATGACATCATTCATACCAAAACGCACCTGATATCGTTGGAGTAGATCAATGACTTGATTAGCAAGAGACTCGTCCTGAACAATGTTGGCCGCTAGGGGCAAGGTAAAGGTTACGTCCACGGACGGGTCATCAAGCAAGTCCTTTAGTTGCTCCACTGAGGAAGCTTGAGCAGTCAGTATGGAACTGTCCTTTCCTAGCTGCACAAGGGGATGCTGTGGAGCAATTTCCTGCAATTGCGCAAGGAGTCGGTCACTTAGCTCGGACTCCGGCACGTCCATCTCTAGGCGTACCGCCGATAGCAGAGCCCGAAGTGCCTCCGAAGGACACCCCTTTCGTTGATAGAGCTCATAAGCTTTAGCAAACATCTCCGACGCCCATCGCCGCACATCGGAATCTATCAACTCATCCAAATTCAACTCTAGTTGAGAAGCTGGGCAGACGTTATGAGCTTCACAGAATTGCTCGAACTTTCGATATGCAATACGCGTTAAAGCCAATCCTGCCACTACATAGTGGTCTGCGTGGCTAACGCCAGTTGTCAACCGTGTTAGCATGTCTTCTAGCTTTACCCGTTCTCCAACTGCTGCATAATACAAAGCCAGCAATCGCACCCAGTCTTTCGTGCCCAAGAGCTGAGCGCCGTCCAGTTTCTGGAGCAGCACAGCGCAGGCATCCAAGTCATCACTTTCCAGATGCAGACTGAAGCAAAAGCGGTCAACCTCTTCACTCTCAATGTCATCCACCATGGCCAAAGCGACTTCCAGCCCGCGCGTCTGGTAAGTCAGTGAGGCCTCGATAATTTGGCATTGGATCAACGTGTCGCCCGACGAGAAACCTCGAGCCTTCATGAGATAGGCCCTGCACTGCTCGGCATCTCCGCCAGGTCGGTTGGGAAGGAAAGTGCTCGCTGCGAGGCGATAGACGCGCCCCTGCAGTTCGGGACTGATAAGAGTATTCTCAGCTATGCTCTCCATTTCCTCAACCAAAGCAGCGACTTCCACTCGTACAGCCTCTTTGTAGCCAGCATTGGCCTCTGCTCTCAAGATCTCCCAACGTTCTTGGATGTGATGCTCTTGAACTGTAGTAAGTTCAAGCTTGAGTTCATCGCGCTCAGTGACGATTCGGATGAGTTCCAAAGACTCCGATGGTGACTCCGCAAAGACCCGTTGCCACTCAGCATAGTGCTTTCGTAGAAGGTCGCGGTTGTCGGGATGAGCCAAATGATTACACAGATCTTCCCAGAAAACTACACAAACTGAGAACTTCCCCTCTGCTTCACGCTCAGCATTGATTTCACGAACAGCCTGCTGCAGCGTGGCATCTCGGTGCTCGGTCGTAGCAATGGTGTATTCGGCCAGGGGAGGCCTAAACTTCTCGGCTTCGGCAATCTCTGTTTCTATCTTCCTTTCGCTCAGGTTACCATCAGTGTACCGCTTACACTGAATTCCTGCATATTTACCATTCAAGTGCACTGGCTGGCCATAAATATCTACGCCGTGCTGTCGCTGCCCGGCGCGTCCATTGCGCTGTGCATTTGGGTCTTTCCAAATACGCGAGTAGATATCCCAAACGATGTCCTCAAACTCATCCCAGGATTTGGGTATAAATAGTTCACTTGTCGAAACGGTTGGCATCTCTGGTTTCTCCGACTACTTCACCGTGGCCTAATACCAATGTGGCTAAGGCTCCCTGTCCTATAACGCCAACAGCAGCCGCATCTGTTCCCTAGGCAAGGACGATGCTGCGGCGGCTCTCTCCACTCATCAACGGTTCCAGCAACCAGTCAGAGCTTTTCTTTGCACTCCGCTGTCCAAATAGATTATACTTCCCTTAACGACTTATGGCAAGAATGTTAGTGTGAAGTTACGGAGTGTCCTCCCAGGTGCCAGTTCAGTTGCTACTTTCTATCTAGAAAGCACCCACAGCCCCTATAGCCGCCAGCGGAGACGTCGCCCTTCCTGCCACGCCTGATCCATCATGGCCGGGTCCGGCGGAGTGGGGGCGCAGCCAACCTGCTTATACACCTTCGTTACCAGGGAAACCGCGGCCAGAGTCTGTTGTAGCCCTTTTCGTACCGCTTCCCCCAGCAAGTGCAGGGGTCAATAATCTCGCGAGAGCAAATGGCGGTTGCCGATGCGGACGTTGGTCAGACCGGCGGCGCGGGCGGCAGCCTCAGCCTCGTCGGCGTGGCGCACGGAGGTGCGGGGCAGATCGGGCATGTAGAAGTTGGGATGGAATCCCAGCAGGGCGTAGGGAATGGCGGGGTCGAGGGAAGCGATGAAGGAGGCGATCTCGCTGACCTCTTTGACGTCAACGTAGCCGGGCACCAACAAGGTGCTGGCCACGACCAGCGGGGGATCCGGGCGCTCTGGAATGTGCCGGGCGGCGCGGGCAAAGTTCTCCAGCGTTCTTTTGTTGGACACGCCCGTTAGAGCCAGGTGGAGGCTCTCGGTGTAAGCCTTGAGGTCGAACTTAATGCAGCCGCCGGTCTCCAGAGACAATTGCACCGCCTTCTCCAGCAGCTTGAGCTGCATGGTGCCGTTGGTCTCCCAGCAGATGCACACACCTCGCTGAGCCAGGATGCGCGAAGTGGCCAGGGCGTGGAGCATCTGAGGCGTGGGGTCGCCGCCGAAATAGCAGACACAGTAGGTGCGCGCATCGGCCTTGTCGGCCAGTTCCTGGGCGCTCATGCCTTTGTCCTTGGGCGACATCTGGCGATAGTGCCAGTTCTGGCAAAAAAGGCAGTTCAGGGAACAGGCTCCATAGAACACCGCCAGGTTCTTGTAGCCGTACCTGGTGTGCCCTGGGCAAACCCAATCGGCCACGCAGTTGGTGGGCAAGGGATCGTAATACCAGTGCAGGATGCCCTTCCTGGCCGTCCCCGCCAGGTGGACCAGCTTGCCACCCCTGTTCTCCCTGAGGCCACAAAATCCGCGCTCGCCCTCTGGGACGTTGCACTCGTTGGTGCAGAGGGGACAGTGCACGCCCTGGGGATCGTCCGGCGGGTCTGTCGGCAGATTGAATTCCAGCCGTGTCTCGGCCTGCATCTCCCGGATGCGCGGCAGCACCTCCTCAGGACGCTCCCGAATGCAGTCCACGCAGGCACTCAGAACAGAGGCAATGAGGGGAGATTGTCGGCCGCAGGCCGTACACTCGCGCCGTTCAAGGTAATCGTAAGCAGTGAATACCCTCATGAGCCAAGTGACCTCGTGAAACGTAAAACGTAATCCGTTGCTTACGTTTTACGTTTCACGTTTCACGCATCACGCACTTGATAGTCTAGGTTTGCATAGAATCTCAAGCACTCGCAGGTCAAAGAAAGCCTGAGCATTAGCGGGCTTGAGCACTACGGCTGTGTCCGCGCCTCTGCCCGTGCCACCGATAGCGATGGCAGGCTCGTCGGTGCGCACCAGCCCTGCATCGGCGGCCATCAGCGCTATCTCCACCACCACTTTCATACCCTCTCCGAAGAGGCGCAAGGTGTAGGCGATGATCTCTTCCAACTCATAGGTGCCCAACTTCTTACGAACCGCGCGGCCTACCCCACCAAAGGTATGCTGGCAGGTCAGGACCTTACCCCCCGCCGCTTCGATAGCTGCCCGATTCTCGTCGGTCAGCTCTTGATGGTTGGACTCCTTGAAACCAGCGGAGTGGGTGACCACCACCACGTCGTAACCCCGAAAGACCTCGCAGGCCCTAACCCCGGTCTCCCCACGAGTGCTGGCCACCAAAATGGTCTTGATCCCCAGCTCCTCAGCTCGCTTTTTGGCGAGGTCGAGGGTCCGCTCTGTATTCTCTTTGCCCTGCTTCTCAAAATAGGTGGCAGGCGATTGAACGTCAGGTGACATTTCCTCACTCCTCGTTGACTGATTGCTCATTACCCCGTTACTCCTTCCCCTCGTACTCTTCCTTGCTGATGAACTGGCCGCCAGTGATCTCCCGCGAGGTCACCCGTCGCTGAGGATCGAAGGTCAGTGTCACCTCGATAGGCTCAAAGCAGCGCTGGCTGCCGATGAGCACTTTGCGCACCACGTAGTCGGCGACGCGCCCCCCAGCGCTGTAGTTGGGCGTCAGGTCGTGTCTCAGGTTAAGGCGGGTTTTGAGCATCTCGCCACACTTGTCGCAGCGCGCGTACACCCAAAGCACATCGCCCTCGTCCGTACTCTTGGGCGATAACGCGGACGCTATCTTTTTCAAGAAGCTCATGTTCAGACCTCCGTCAGTTTATGATTGAAAATAGGGGACGACGAACTTGAACAGGCAAATCAGATCCAGTCCAAACAGGCCCAAATAGGGCAAAGCGAAGGCCAAATTATCGTATCTCTCAGGCAGGAGCGCTTTGATCCCGAAGGCTACTGCCACCCCGCCCAGCAACAAGACGCTTAGCTTGTTGAAATCCCCAGTTACCAAGCCCTTGGCTGCCAGGATCAGGACGCCGGCCAGGAACAAGAGAGCCACTATTTTGGCATTGTCCCTGGCCAGTATCTCCCGCAGGCCCAAAGCGAAGGCCAGGCCAAGGGGAATCAGCGCAGGGAAGAGATAGCGCCCCTGGTGCTGGACGAACTTGAGGTTGTACCAGAAGTAGGAGAGGAGGGTGAAGAAAGCCGACAGTGCCAGGAGACCAAGGGCCATCCTTTGAGACAGAGACAACGTCCGTTGCCTAACGTTTCCAGCTTTGCTCGGCCTGGATCGCCAGATCCAGGCCAAAAGCGGGGATTTGACAATCCCCTTAGAGCAATTTGGGATCCGCTGATTTCTGATGGCAGGAAGAATCAGCCCCATCCCGACCACGGCACAGAGCAAGGCCAAGATCAAATAGATTCGTTGGTCAACCAGGATACCCATCCAGCCGAACTGGGCCCAGAAGCTTCTGAAGGTGGTGAGGGTGAATTCCTTGGCCAAACCAGTTACGCCGAGACGGGCCAGCCACTCCGCAGTACGAGGCTGGTCAATCACGATGGCATCGTGTGTCTGCATACCGAGGATGTCCAAGCCGCCGTAGACAGAGGCGTTGCGAACGAACCAGGGAAGGGTGAGGAGGAGCGCGGGGAGTAGGAAGCAGGTAGCAGATAGCAAATAGCGTCGGGCAAAGTCAGATTTCCAGTTTTCCCCAAGCCACCTTTCTTTGACAATGATTGCTAGTAAGGTCACAGGGAGTGCAACTAAGGTGGTTATTTTGGTGAGCAACCCCAATCCCATCAACACACCCAGCCCAACGAATCGCCCCCCCTCAGTCCCCCCCAATCCTGGGAGGGAGGTTTTGACATACCTCACCAGCATCAATAGGATCACTGCCAGGATCAATTCCGCCAGGGTGTCGTTGTTTACCGAGGCTGTTATGGCGACGTGCATGGGGACGAAGGCGACGAAGGCGGTGGTGCCGAGGGCCAGCGCCTCGTCTCCGGGGAAGATCTCTTTGGCGATGTGGTAGGCCACCCAGAGCAAACAGCTGCCTAGCAGGACGGAGAACAGGCGGAGAGGCAAGAGGCTTCCGGCGAAGAGTCTGTAGACGACAGCGGCCAGGGCGTAGTAGAGGGGCGGCTGGTGGAACTCATAGCGGAGGGGCTCAATGGACATCTCCGGGGGAAAGCGCTTAGCTTTGATCTCCTCCAGATAATCGTGGGGGTAGTCGCCCATCTGGAGGATGGGGAAGCGGTAGTTCTCTGCCAGGTACTTGACGTAGTTGTAATGGGCTGGTTCATCGGGCGCCTGCCAGGGAGGCGTCTGGACAGCGTAGAGGGTGGCTGTGCCCAGATAGGCGGCAATGATGAGCGCTATCAAGTAATGGGCGATCGGGGAATCAGTGATCAGATTCCCTGATTCCCCGATTCCCTGCTTCCCCGATTCCCTATCTCTCATCACTCGTTACTCGTCCCCCCCCAGCTGCGCCAGTTCCTCCTCCACGATGCCTTCGTCCAGCTTCTTGAACAGCGGCTTGGGCTTGGGCAGGGCTTGGCCGGCTGGCAACTGACTGGGAGCCCATTCCCCCACCACATCGCGTCCATCGTAACGGAGAGCCTGGTGGGTTCCGTGTTCCTCTTGGAGGGTCTCGACGTACTGTCGGCCCATGATGTCACCGTCATAGCCCAAATAATGGTGCAATGCCTGGGAGGAGAAGGGCAGGAAGGGATAGAACAGAGTCTTCAGCGAGTCTATCACCCGCAAGGCGACATAGATGGTGGTGCCCGCTGCTACTCGATCTTCCTTGATCTGAAGCCAGGGGGCCTTTTCGTTGAGGTAGCG